>NZ_SRLW01000399.1:0-7463 GCF_006518215.1 Myxococcus sp. AB025B | reverse complement strand
GTGTTGGTGGGGGTGGGCGCGGATGGGCACCTGGCGTTCAACGCGCCGTCGGACCCCCTGCGCGCGCGCTGTCATCGGGCGAAGCTGAGCCGTGGGGCGCGTGAGGCGAACGCGATGTTCTTCGGGGATGACGCGAGCCGCGTGCCGCTGGAGGTGCTGACGCTGGGCATGGGCGCGCTCATCCAGTCGCGCCGGGCGATGCTGCTGGCGTTCGGCGCGCAGAAAGCGGAGGCGGTGAAGGCGCTGGTGGAGGGGCCGCTGACGCCTTCGTGTCCCGCGTCGTTCCTGCAGCTGCACCGCGACGTGGAGGTGTGGCTGGACGTGCCCGCCGCGAGCGCGCTGGCGGGCCGCGTCCAGTAGGGCCTCAGCGCGAGCTGCTGGCGAGGCGCGGGGCGAGAAGCTGGCGCAGCTTGCCGAGCAGCGTGAGGAACTCCGCGCGGTCCTCCTGCCCGTGGGTGGCGTCCGCCGCGAGCGAGTGGATGCGGGAGAAGTTGCGCTCGTCGGTGGTCAGGGTGCCGCGCAGCAGGTCCGCGGTGCTGGCGACCGCCGCGGCGAAGCGCAGGTCATCCGAGGCGCGGTCCAGCGACGCCTTCACCTCGTTGCGGTTCAGCACGAAGCGCTGCTCGGCGGCCTCGGAGTCACCCGGCTTCTTGGCGCGCACGCGCACGGTGGCCACCGTGTCCCCCTCGCCCGTCAGGTCCAGCTCGTAGAGCGCGGTGACGGTGTGGCCCGCGCCCACCTCGCCCGCGTCGACGTCATCCTTGCGGAAGTCCGCGTCGGCGATGGCGCGGTTCTCGTAACCGAGCAGCCGGTACGCGCGCACCGCCGTGCGGTCGAACTCCACCTGAATCTTCACGTCCTGGGCGATGACCTCCAGCGTGCCGCCCAGCTGGTCCCGGAACACGCGCTGCGCCTCGCGCTCCGAGTCGATGTAGTAGCAGTTGCCGTTGCCCTGGTTGGCCAGCTTCTCCATCAGCTCGTCACGGTAGTTGCCCATGCCGAAGCCAATGGTGGACAGGGTGACGCCCTCCTTCACGTACCGACGGATGCTGCCGAGCATCGTCTCCACCGTCTGGTTGCGGCCCAGGTTGGTGTCGCCGTCCGTCAGCACGATGACGCGCGAGACGCGCTGTGAGCCCGCCATGCGCACCGCCTGACGGTAGGCGAGCTCCAGGCCATCCCCCATGGCGGTGCCACCGCCCGCGGAGAGCGCGTCGATGGCGGCGTTGATGCGCTTGCGCTCCTTGGCGGGCGTGGGCTCGAGCACGGTGGACACGCCGCCGGCGTAGGTGGTGATGGCCACGGTGTCGTGGGGGTTGAGCCCCTCCACCGCGAGCTTCACCGACTTCTGGACGAGCGCCAGCCGGTCGGGCCCCTGCATGGAGCCGCTGGTGTCCACGAGGAAGACCAGGTGCGTGGGCTTGCGCTCGGCCCTGGCGACGTGGCGTCCCTGGAGGCTCACCTTGAGCAGGTGCTGGCGCTCCGCGAAGGGCGAGGGAGCGGCCTCGAGCGCGACGTGGAACGGGCCGTGCCCCGGGGGTGGCGCGGGGATGGCGTAGCGGAAGTAGTTGACCCACTCCTCCACGCGCACGTTGGACGGGTGGGGGAGCTGGTGCTCCGTCACCGAGCGGCGGAACTGGGTGTAGGAGGCGGTGTCCACGTCCACCGCGAAGGTGGAGAGGGCGTCCTCGCGCACGTCGGTGCGCGGATTGATGGCCTGGGGCGCGCCGCTGGGGGCCGGGGCCTGTGCGACGGGGACGCTGGCCCGCTGCCCGGTGTCGGAGTCGCCATGGGCGTCGTTGTTGCCGAAGGTCCTCATGCTCTTGCGCTGGAGGCCCGCCGAGCCCGAGGCGACGGCCTCATGGTTCCCCGTGAGCGACGAGGCGCTGGCGCCGAAGAGCTTGCGGATGTTGTCGCCGTACAGCGTGACGCCGCCGCCGAGCAGCGCGAGCGTGACGAACAGCGTGACGAGGATGCGGGTGAAGCGCTTGCTCATGGGGCCTCGGGGCGTGGCGGAAGAAGGCATTGCGTGGACGGACTCGTCTCATGGGCGCCTCACCGCGCGCGTCCGTCATCCGCCCGAGGTCGGTCATCAGGAGGAGGTCGGTCATTTGACCGATGCCCTCGCGCGGGAGGAGCCGGAGGCGGGACGCCTCGGGTTGGATGTCTGGGATTGCCCCAGCTCCGTCGGAAGGTGGACAGCCATGGAAAGAGGGCTTGTTGACGGTATGTCAACAGGAGGACATCCTTTCTGGCGAAGCAGTCACGAGTGGCCCCCATGCGCTCCTTCCCCTGGTCCTCGATTGCCGAGCAGGTCTCGCTCCTCGCGCGCGCGAGTGGAGTGACGACCGTGCGTGGGACGAGGGCTGTCGGGTGCGCTCGGCGAGGCGCCCGACGATGTCCCCTCCGCGCGCACTTCCGCCTCGCTGTCAGGGATGCCCGCCCTGGAGTCCGCCGTGGTGGCGGCGCTCCGGACGGGCCTGGCCTGCTTCCCTCCGTGTCGTGGCGGCCGGGAAGCGGGAACACGCAGCGAAGGAGCGTTTCCTGCGCGTCGTCAGGAAGTCACTCACAGGAAGCCGTTGCGCCGTGTCATTCATTCGCACGTGGGTTGCCGTGGCGACGCTGGCGGTCCCCGGCGTCGGCGCCGCGAATGACTTGTTGAAGAGCAGTCGAGGCGGTTCGGTGCAGTGGGACTTCTGCGGCGTGGGCGCGCTGTTCACGGGCACCGACTACACCGTGCCCGCGGCCGCGTTCGGCATCGCGACGTTCTCCACCGCGCAGTACAACGAGCTGTGGCGGGTCTGGGGCTTTCCCTTCCGTCCCGACAACTTCGACACCCTGGTCTCGCAACGCTACGGCTCGGGGTTGAGTCCCAAGCGCAACCCCTATCCGCTGCCGGGGCAGTTCCCGAACCTCTCCAACGGCGGCAGCGGGCAGCTGCCGGAGATGCTCACGCAGCTGCGCAATCCGGATGGCAGCTGGAGCGGGCGCATCGGCGTCACCTGCCACGCCTGCCACAGCGGCATGGTGGGAAAGCCCTCGGATGGTCCGGGGATGGGCGTCCAGGTGGGCGGTGGCAGCAGCCTGGCGGACCTGGACCTGTTCCTGAGTGATTTGCTGCCGCTGGGGTATCCCGCGTCGCTGGCCACGTTCCTGAACCTCAACCGCACGCGCGGTACGAACAACGCCAGTGACATCAACCTGGCCTTCCTGTTCCCGGACGAGAAGCTGCTGCGTCCCTCGGAGGTGATTGGGCTCATCAACTCCGGCTCCACCGCCGGCATGGACACGCCGGCGTGGTGGAACATGGGGCACCGTCCGGTGAAGTTCGTCGACGGGGTGTTCCCGATGGATGCGCCGCGCGTGGACATGGTGTTCTACACGCCGTTCATCGGTCTGTTCGGAAGTGCCGGCGGGCCGCTGAGCGAGGCGGGACAGGACTGGATGCGGGAGAACGGCCCGTCGCTCAACACCTGGGTGGACGCGCTGAAGTCCCCGCCGTATCCGCTGCCCATCAACCCGACGTTGGCGGAGCAGGGGGCGGTGCTGTTCCACACGCTCGACATGTGGGCGCCCTCGCGCAACAACACGGTGCCCCGGCCGCAGGGCAACGGCTCGTGCGCGAGCTGCCACGGTGCGTACGCGCCCCGGTACGTCAATGACCCGTCCTTCCTCGCGTCCCCGACGCTGGAGGGCATGGCGAGCTACATCGTCCCGCTGGACATCATCGGCACGGACCCCGTGCGCGTGAACACGAACAACGCGGCGGTGCAGTCGGCGGGGGCGAAGAACTTCTTCGGCTATCCGACGACGGCGGGGACGGACCAGGACTGCGGTCCGCAGAACCAGCCGCACATCCGGGGCAACCGCCCGCTGGGCTATCTGGCGCCGCCGCTCTATGGCGTCTGGGCCACGGCGCCGTACTTCCACAACGGCTCGGTGCCGAACGTGTGGGAGGTGCTCAAGCCGTCGGACCGCAAGCCCATCTGGCGCCGGGTCTCCACGCCGCCGCGGTGGGACCAGCCGCTGGTGGTGATGGGGTTCGACACGGACCTGCAGCGCGCGTTCGACTCGACGAAGCTGGGGTGGAAGTACGACACGATTGCCTGCAAGTGGCGCGGGCCGTTGAACCCGGCGGTGTCGCCGTACATCAACTGCCAGCCGGGGGATGAGTTCACCACGCCGCTGGCTCAGGAGCTGATGAACGTGCTGTTCAGCAACCTGATTGTCTCCTGGAACATCCTCTTCCCGCCCACGCGCACGCGGCAGCAGTTGGAGGACCGGAAGATCTACAACACGAACGCCTTCGGCCAGGACAACGGCGGGCACGAGTTCAACTCCGTGCTCACCGACCCGGAGCGTCTGGCGCTCATCGAGTACATGAAGACGCTGTAGCGACGTCCCGTGGGTGGTTGGAGTCGAGGCACGGGGTGGAATGCTCCGTGCCTCGACTCTTGGAGCACGCACACCTCGCTGACGGCGTCCTGCAGCGCAGGCGATGGCTTCCGGCGCATCACGTCGAAGGGGGACTCCGGGCACCTTGGTCCAGCCCGGCGCCGCGGCAGGGAAGGGGTGTTCCCGTGCCGCGGTGCTCAGTCGGAGTGTCTTTCTCCACCGCGCGCCGGGCTCCTGTAAGGCAGCACGAACAGGTACAGGCCGGTGAGCAGGAGCAGGAGGAGTGGAGGCAGCGCCAGGTAGGCGACCCAGACGGGCGGCGCCTGCTGCCCCATGACGGCGAGGTTGGCGATGACCGCCACCGTGAAGGCCACGGACAGCCAGCGGTGGGTTTGACGGAATCCTCGGTTCCAGCTCATGGGGCGCTCCTGGGATGTCGAAAGCAGGCACGACCCCGGAGGCAGACGCATCACGGTGTCGCACGAGCCATGAGGCCACTGTGGAGCACTGTCCGGGCGGGTGCTTCTCGAATCCTGCTCGTTTCCACCGAGGAACTCGGGGCATCGGGGCGCTGTCCCCTCCAGTGCTCGACGCCGCTGGAGTGGAAGAATCCATTGGCGCTGTGCTGTCGATGAAGCAGCGGCCGGAGTTGTTGTCCAGACATGACACGAGTGCTTTTGTGAGGAATCCCTGGCGTGCCCATGGCACGCGACGGGGGAGTATATTCGCGGCGCATTCGGACGGTCGCGGTGTTCATCTCGGGCCTGGCGAGCGGCCAGGTCATTGGCCCGTTTGTCGTTGATTCGTGAGGCCGAGGATTCACGACCCGGACGTTTGTCGCAGTGCAGTCCAAGCCGTGTGCGGATGTGGGCCGGACATTCTTCGGTCGACTGTCTTCAGGGGCCCTCGTGAACTCTCGTTTGACTTCGAGTTTTTCGTCTCCGCGTGGGGCTCGCTCGCCCTCAAGCTCGTTCCCTTCAGCCTGTTGGGCCTGCTCCTCGTTGCGCCCGAAAGCCAGGCTGCGTGTGTCGACCTTCCAGCGGGAAACAGGTGGGCTAGGCTCCAGCGGGACACGGTCGCATCCAGTCCGTGTGGGAAAGGCGGCGGAGGCGTGCGACTCGCTGGGTACGTGATTCACGGAAACAACCAGGACACCTTGCCCCGATGTCTGGAAGGCCTGCTGGCGGTTTGTGATGAGGTCGTCGCCCTGGACTCCCTGTCCACGGACGGCTCCACGGAGATTGCCCGGAGGATGGGGGCGCGCTCCGTGTCGGTGGCCTGGGCGGGTTATGGCGCCGCCCGGGCCGCCGCCATCGAGGCGCTGGGCCCCTCCGACTACGTCTTCTTCCTCGACTCGGATGAGCACCTGGGCGAGGAGGCCATCCAGACCCTCCGGGCCTGGAAGGAGCGCCAGCCCCAGGAGGCCGTCTACAGGCTGCCCCGGCACGACTGGGCCGAGGTCGACGGCCAGCGTTTCCTGTACCGCACGGAGTGGCGTGCGCGCCTCATCCGCAGGGACGTCGCCGTGTGGCGGCCCGAGATGATCGTCCACGAGGCGTTGCCGCGCATGCGCGCGGGGCGGCTGTCCGCGCCCATCGAGCACCGGTTCGCCACATCCGTCTCGCTTCGCTCAGCCAAGGAGCACCGCTACGCGCTGCTCTGGGCGGTCATGGCGCTGGCGGAGGGGCGCAAGTCCAAGCCCGCGATGTTCCAGCGCCCGGCGCATCTCTTCAGGGATGGGGTGCTGCATGGGGCGTTGTGGCGCGGCGGATGGGCCGCGCTGAAGCTCGCATGGGTGGTGGCGGGTTACCACGCGGCCAAGTACCGCTATCTGCGCGACCTGCGACAGGGGGGGTACCCGGAGCTGGTCCGGGCGTTCCAGGAGCGACGCTACGGCGAGCTGTTCCAGCAGGTCCGGACCCTGGAGCTCGAGCCCTGACGCTCGCCTTAGCTCTCGGCGAGGCGCGTGAGGGCGACCGCTTTGGAGGACGCCCCTGAAGGTGACTCCCTGATGAAGGCAGCCCCGGCCTGGGTGGCGTGCCTGGTGTGTCGGCGGGCTCAGCCCTGGCGCGTGCCGGGCGTCACGGCGGGCTTCGCCTGTGTCGCGCGGGTCGGTGCCTTCACGGGCGCGCTCCGCGGCTTCTCCGGAGTCTTGGCCGAGGGCGTGGGCTTCGCCGCGACAGGCTTTGCCGCCGGCGGCTTCGGTCGAGGCGCCGTGGCGCCCGTCTTCATGGCCGCCGTCGAAGCGGGGCGCGGAGGCTCCGCCTTCGCCGTCGAGGGAGGAGAGGACGCCACCTTCGCCCCCTTCGTCGTCTCGCGCTGGGGCCGAGCGGGGACGACAGCCTTGCGCGCCCCCGTCTGCGCCGGCCTCACCGCCGGAGCCGGCTTCACCACCGCCGCGCGCACGGGCGTCTCCACGGCCACCACCGGCACGGGCCGCGCGCGCGCCGCCACCGCGGGCCGCGCAGGCGGCTCCGGCCGCGTCCGAGCCCACGCCGTGAGCACCTTCGGCACGTAGTACTCCGTCTCCCCGTTCCTCGGCACGCGCCCGTTCACCGCACCGGGCCCCGCGTTGTACGCGGCCACCGCGAGCCGCACGTCGCGAAAGCGCCGCAGCTGCTCGGCCAGGTACCGCGCGCTCCCATCCAGCGCGGGCTCCGGGTCGAACGGGTCCTCCACGCCGAGCATCTTCGCCGTCGTCGGCATCAGCTGCCCCGGGCCCATCGCACCGGCCGGGGAGATGCGGTGCACCCGCCCCTCCGACTCCACCAGCACCAGCGCGTGCAGCAACCCCTCGGGCAGCCCATGCCGCCGCTCCGCTCGCGCGATGAGCGGCTCCAGCGGCTCATGCCCATCCCACAGACACGAGGGCCGATGCGCCGCGTACGAGCGCAGCGCGTTCACCTTCATCTCCAGGAACGAGGGCGACAGGGGCGAGATGTGCGTGTCCCCCAGCCACGCGACGGCCGTGTTGATGAGCACCAGCGGCGCCGCCGCCGCCAGCCCCACCCACGCCCACCACGGAATGCTGAAGCCACCCAGGGCCCGCTTGCGTCCCACCTCCCCAC
>NZ_SRLW01000398.1:0-7468 GCF_006518215.1 Myxococcus sp. AB025B | reverse complement strand
CACTCCCCCCACCCACCTGCCCGGACGCTCAGCGCCCGAAGCCCTCGGACATCCAGGCTCTGCCCGGGTGTCCCCACCTTTCGAAATATCCAAACGCGACCCGTCGGAATCCTTGAGTGGAGGATTTACGGCGAATTTTCGGTCCGGGTTTCAGTCCCGCCGCCGCTTGGCGCGGGTGATTTCCCAACCCTGCACGGAGCGGCTCTTGTCGATGCGCCGCTGCTCCTTCTGCAGCGCGGTGCTCGACTGACGCGCCTGGAAGGCCTTCTCCTTTTGCAGCTTCTCGAAGCTCGAGAGGCGCGCTTCGGGGAGGGCTCCGGACTGGACGGCGGCGCGGACGGCGCAGCCGGGCTCACGTTGGTGCGTGCAGTCGCGGAAGCGGCAGCCCTCGGCGAGCTCGAGGATGTCGGTGAAGGCCTGCTCAATCGCCTTCTCCTCCTCGCCGAGCAGCCCCAGCTCGCGCATGCCGGGGCCGTCGATGAGCAGCCCCCCGTGGGGGAGGCGGAACAGCTCGCGGTGGGTCGTGGTGTGACGCCCCTTGTCGTCCTCGTAGCGCACCTCCTGCGTGGCCAGGCGCGACTCACCCAGCAGGCGGTTGACGAGGGTGGACTTGCCCACGCCGGAGGAGCCCAGCAGGGCGCCGGTGCGGTGCTCGGGGATGAGGGCCCGCACGGCGTCCAGCCCCTCGCCGGTCCTGGAGCTCAGGGCCAGCACGGGGACGCCGGGAGCCAGCGCGGAGACCTCCTCGACGACGGCGTCGGCGTCGTCATGGAGGTCGGCCTTGGTGAGCAGCACCGCGGGGGAGGCGCCGCTCGTCCAGGCCAGGGTGAGGGCACGCTCGATGCGGCGGGGGTTGAAGTTCCCGTCCAGGCCGGCGACCAGGAGCACCACGTCCAGGTTGGCGGCGATGAGCTGCACCTCCCTCTCGCGTCCCACCTCGCGGCGCGCGAGCAGGCTCCTGCGGGGGAGCACGGCGTGGAGCATCCCCTCCCCTTCGCCCGGAGGCAGCTGGAGGGCCACCCAGTCACCCACGGTGGGCAGGGACTCGGCGCTGGAGGATTGGTGGAGCAGCCGGCCGGCGGTGCGCGCCAGCAGGGTGCGCTCCGCGGTCTGGACGGTGAGCAGCCCTCGCGCCTGGCGCACCACGCGGCCGGGGACGAGGGGAAGAGGGGACGACTCGACGAGGAGGGAGAAAGCCTGGGCCAGCTGGGGCCCCCAACCAAAAGTTTCGAGAGACACTGAGAAGGACTCCGGACAAGGCGGTGCCTGCGGCGCACCTGGATTCGTCAGGGCACCCGGAGCGAGGACCGCGCTGTGACGGACCTTCACGTCGGCCTGTTCAGGCCGCCGTCCTCCGGGCGAACGGGACTCCCACCGCGGCAAGATCAATATCGGCGTACATGGGGCCCTCCGGGACCGGGCGGGGCGGCGTCCATCGCCGTCCGGCGCTCCCTGCATATCAATCCAGCCCGGTGCCTGCACGGGATGTCGTCGGGGGCGGGGTGGTACAACCCTCCCCGCACGGCGTTCCGGCGGGGCCCGGACGCGCGCGCGCCCGGGGACCACCGATGCGCGAGGACGACGAGGCGGAGCTGCGAGCGGTGCTCCTCGAGGGCCTGCTGGCCGACGACGAGGTGGAGTCCCTGCGGGCGGCCGTCGAGCGCGAGCAGAAAGGCCCCCTGGACCTGCTCCATGCCCGGGGGCGACTGTCCGAGGCCACCCTCGCCTCCCTCCGGAGCGCCTCCCGGGCCGCCCTCCAGGAGGCGCTCGTGGGCCCGCCCACGGTCCAGGTCGGGGCGCCCCGCCCGCTGGAGCCCGAGGCCCTGGAGGCCGAGCCCCCCTTCCCCGTGCCGGGCTGGGAGCGTTATGCGCCCATCCGCTTCCTGGGCCAGGGCGGCATGGGGCGCGTCTTCCTGGTCCAGGACCTGGTGCTGCGGCGGCTCGTGGCGCTCAAGTTCGTGAAGGACGACGAGCCCGGGCGGGTGAGGCACTTCGTGGCGGAGGCGCAGGCCCAGGCGCGCGTGGAGCACGAGCGCGTGTGCAAGGTCTACGAGGTGGGCCAGGTCCAGGGGCGCGCGTACATCGCGATGCAGTACGTGGACGGCCTGCCGCTCCAGCAGCTCACGAGCCAGCTCTCCGTCGAGCAGAAGGCGCTGCTGCTGGCGCAGGCCGCCGAGGGCGTGCACGCGGCGCACCGCGCCGGCCTCATCCACCGCGACATCAAGCCGTCCAACATCCTGGTGGAGCGCACGGCCGACGGGCAGTGGAAGCCCTACGTCATGGACTTCGGGCTGGCGCGGGCGCCGGGCGAAGGCGTCACCGCCACGGGGGCCATCCTGGGCACGCCGCACTACATGGCGCCCGAGCAGGCGCGCGGCGAGGTGAGCCGGCTGGACCGGCGCGTGGATGTGTACGCGCTGGGCGCCACGCTCTACGCGCTCCTGGTGGGCCAGGCGCCCGTGCCCGGGAGCAACGCGCTGGAGGTGCTCAGCCGCATCCCCACGGAGGAGCCCCGGCCTCCGCGCGCGCTGGCGCCCGAGGTGCCCGCGGACCTGGAGGCCATCGTCCTCAAGTGCCTGGAGAAGGAGCGCGGGGCCCGGTACGACTCGGCGCGGGCGCTGGTGGAGGACCTGCGGCGCTTCCTCGATGGGGCGCCGGTGCTCGCGCGCTCGACGGGGCCGGGCTACCGGATGGCGCGGCTGGCGCGCAGGCACTGGCGGGGGCTGACGCTGGCGGCGGTGGTGGGGCTGGTGTTGCTGCTCGCGGGGGTGCAGGCGGTGCTCGCCCGACGCGAGGCGGACGTGCGCGAACATCTCGCGCGCCGCTTCTCCGAGCTCGCCGAGCACGTGGAGGCCCGCGCCCGGTACACCGCCCTGGCGCGGCTGCACGACACGCGGGAGGAGCGGCGCACGCTGGAGGCGCGCCTGGAGGACATCGCTCGGGAGATGCGCGCGGGAGGCGAGCGCGCGCTGGGGCCGGGCAACGAGGCGCTGGGACGGGGCTGGTTGGCGATGGGGGAGCCCGGGCGCGCGAAGGAGGCGCTGGAGGCCGCATGGCACCACGGGACGCGGACGCCTCGCGTCGCGTGCGCGCTGGCGCTCGCGCTGGGGCAGCTCTACCAGGAGCAGCTGCGCGCGTCCGAGCACCTGCCCGCGCTGGAGCGGCAGGGGCGACGCAAGGCGCTGGTGGCGCAGTATCGGGAGCCGGCGCTGGAGTGGTTGAGGAAGGGCGGCGACGTGGACCTGCCCCCCGCCGAGTACGTCGCGGCGCTGCTCGCGTACCACGAGGAGCGGTACGCGGACGCGTTGGAGCGGCTGGATGCGTTGGGTGAGCGGCTGCCCTGGTTCTTCGAGGCGCCGCTGCTGCGGGGGGATGTGCTGGTGGCGCGCGCCACGAGTCATTGGGATGCGGGGCGGCGCGAGTCCGCGCAGGAGGACCTGGACGCGGCGCGACGGGCGCATGCCCGGGCCGCGTCGCTCGCGGAGAGTCTGCCGGAGGCGCACCTGGCGCTCGCGGGGGTGGAGCAGGTGGCGCTGCGCATGGGGATGTATGGCCAGGGGGACGTGACGCCCCACCTGGAGCGGGCCTTGGAGGCGTTGGAGCGCGGGCTCACGGCCTCGCCTCGGCATGTGCCGTCGCTGGTCCGCAAGGCCATGCTGCATCGCAGGCTCGCGGAGTATCGCGGCAGACAGGGTGGGGATGTGCGGGCGCCACTGGAGGCCGCGTTGAAGGCGGCGCGCGCGGCGCTCGAGGTGGAGCCGAATCGCAGCGAGGCGCGGCAGGCGCTCGGGTTGGTGCTCTGGCAGGAGGCGCGGCTGCGGCAGGCTCGCAGCGAGGACCCTCGCGCGCTGCTGCGTCAGTCCATCGAGGCGTTCGAAGGGGTGGCGCCGCGGGAGCGCGGCTACGACTATCACGCGAACCTGGGGCTCATCTTCAAGGTCTGGGCGGACCATGAGGACGCGGTGGGCGAGGACTCGCTCGGCAACCGGCAGCGCGCCATCGAGGCGTACCGCACCGCCATCGGCATCGACGAGTCGCTGCCGGATGCGTGGATCAACCTGGGCAGCGCCTGGTTCAAGCGCGCGTCGAATCCGCGCAGCACCACGGCGGATGCGGATCTGGAGCGCGCCCGGGAGGCGCTGGAGAAGGCGCGGAGCCTCAACCCGCGCAACCTGGTCAGCCACTTCTACGAAGCGCAGGTGCATGCGCTCCGCGCGGCGCGCGCACGTGACTCGGGCAAGGATGCACGGTCCGCGCTGGACGCGGCGCTCGGTTCGTATCGAAGCGCGCTCGCGCTCAACGCCGAGGTGCCGCAGCTCCACGGTGGCGTGGGGCTGGTGCACCTGGAGCGTGCTCGCGATGCGTGGCAGCGAGGAGAATCCCCGTTCCCTGCTGTCGACGAGGCCCGTGAGGCCTTCGTCCGGGCTCGCGCGCTCGCGCCGAAACAAGGACTGACGTACAGCAACCTGTCGGAGGCGCTGGCGGCGCGCGCGGCGTATCGGCTGGAGCTCGGGGAGGACCCGCGCGAGGACGCCCAGGCCGCGAAGCGCGAGGCCCAGGCGGCGCTCGCGCTCCAGCCGGAGCTGTCGACGGCGTGGGCCAACCTGGGCCACGCCGAGCTGCTGCTCGCGACGTACGTGTGGGAGCGCGGCCTGGGGGTCCGCCACGCACGCGTGGCCACCCTGCGCGACGTGGCAACGCGCGCTCCACGCGAGGCCTCTGCGGTAAACCACGCGCGCGAAGATGCGGTCCAAGGCGCGGCAACTCGCACTCCACGCGATGCCTCTGCGGTAAACCACGCGCGCGAAGATGCGATGCAAGGCGCGGCAATGCGCGCTCCACGCGATGAGCATGCTGCGAACCACCCGCGCGAAGATGCCATGCAAGGCGCGGCAACTCGCACTCCACGCGATGCCTCTGCGGTAAACCACGCGCGCGAAGATGCGATGCAAGGCGCGGCAATGCGCGCTCCACGCGATGAGCATGCTGCGAACCACCCGCGCGAAGATGCCATGCAAGGCGTGGCAACTCGCGCTCCGCGCGATGAGCATGCTGCGAACCACTCGCCCGAGGCTGTTGCTCGCGACGCGGCCCAACGCAATCCGCGGGACGCTCTCGAGGTGGTCCACCCGCTCGAAGCCGCCGAGCTCGCGCTGCGCGAAGCGGTGACGCGCAATCCCCGCGATGAGGAAGCCCTGCGCTATGTGGCGAAGGCCCGACGCCTGAGGGCGCTCGTATGGCAAGGGACACGAGGCACAGCCCCCCTCATCGCGAGCCCTCCGCCCTCCGGCCTCCCGCGGGAGCAAGAGGCGGTCTTCACCGAGGCGGCGCAGGCGCACGAGGCCGTGCTCGCCCTCAGCGCGCGTCCCCATGACGACCGGCTCGCGCTCGCGCGGCTCCTCATGGACCACGCCCTCGCCCGACATCTCGCCGATGCCTCCCCAGGCGACGCGCTGGAGCGAGGCCGCGCGCATGCATCCACGGTGCTGAAGGTGCGCCCCGATGACCTCGAGGCGCGCGCACTGCATGCGGCGCTGGAACTCCTGCGCGTGCGCTCATCGCCCACGCAGCCCCCCGATGAACAAGAGCGGGCCCGCGAGGCCCTGTCGCGCGCGCTGGTGGCCCGCCCACGACTCGGGCGGACCTGGGCCCCCCTGCTCACGACCTCACCACGTTGAGCGAGCGGTCCTCACCCCTCCTCGGGCTCGCCCGGATCCCTCACCACCTCCAGCTCTCCAGGCTGGCCCTCTCCCGTGCCCGAGGACACCCGGAAGGGATAGTCCATCCACCGCGCCTTGGCCGAGACCTTTCCGCACCACGAAGGCCTGTACCAGGGGTCCAGCTTGATGATGTCCGACGGCGCCCCCTCGAAGAGGTGACCCGAGGGGTCACCGTCGAAGTGGATGGTGGCGTGCGGCACGTCGTCATCCAGCCGGAGCTTGAGCCACTGCCTCCGATGGATGCAGGAGAACGCGGGCGTCACCGGCTCCGGACCCCGTCCGATGGTGATGGTGCACACCTCGTCCGGCGCGATCTTCGGACACAGTCCGTGAACCAAGGTGCAAGACACCTCCCGCAGCTTGGAACACTCGACGTCCTGCGCCTGCGCCCCCGTCTCGAGGACCTCCTCGGGCGCGGCCTGCTCCGGAGCACACCCCATTCCCAGCCACATCACGACTGCCATCCCATGCAACTTCATCACGCGAGCCTCCTCACGTCGTTCGACTGAATGGAGCGTGGCCCCGAGAGCCCGCCACGCCGGATGACACCCTCACTCGGCGGGCCCGAGCCCCAGCTCACGGACCCGCCGCTGGAGCGCGCGCCGGGAGACCTCCAGCCGTTGCACCATCGCGTCCAGGTCCCCCGCGCACTCGTGGAAGCAGCGAGCGATCTCCTCCGCGCTCACGTCCTTCACCGTGCGGATGTGCGGGCTGCGGTCCACCAGGTTGTAGAGCGATGCCCGGGTGATGCCCAGCCGCTCCGCCGTGCCCTTCAAATCCCACGAGCACTCCCGCAGCGCCTCCAGGAGCTCCCGCTCCGACACCTCCGCCGGCTTGCGGCGCGTCAGCGCCACGGGCTCCTCGCGCCTGCCGGAGCCCAGCTCCGCCTCCAGCGACGCATCTACCTGGAGCCGAGGCTGCCCCCGGCTGCTGATGACCAGCTGCCGGACCACGTTGCGAAGCTGGCGCACGTTGCCGGGCCACTCGAAGTCCAACAGCCGCGTCGCCAGCGACGCGGGCAGCCACGGCTCCGCGTAGGGGTCCTCGGGCTCCAGCCGCCACGCCTCGCCCAGCGCCTCCAGCTCCAGCCGCGCGAAGTGATGGAAGAGCAGCGCGATGTCCTCACGCCGCTCCCGCAGCGCCGGCATCTGGAGCGTGTAACCGGAGAGCCGATGCAACAGTGGTGCGCGAAACCGCCCCTGCTCGATGAGCTCCTCCAAGGGCGCGTCCGTCGCGGCGACCAGCCGCACGTCCGTGACGACGGGCGTATGTGAACCCACCGGGAACACCTCCCCGGTCTCCAGCACGCGCAAGAGCGCCACCTGCACCTCCGGAGGCGCCTCACCCACCTCGTCCAGGAAGAGCGTGCCGCCATGGGCCGCGCGGAAGAACCCCTCGCGACTCTGCGACGCACCTGTGTAGGCCCCACGCTGCGCGCCGAACAACTCCGAGGCCGCGAGCTCGCGTGCCAGCGTGCCCAGGTTGACGCTGATGAACGGCCCCCTGCGACGAGGACTCCGCTGATGCAGCGCCCGGGCGACCAGCTCCTTCCCCGTCCCCGTCTCCCCCCGCACGAGCACCGGCACCTCCAGGTCCGCCACCTGCCGCACGCGGGTGCGCACGCGGCCCAGGGCCAGGCTCTGCCCCACCATGCCCAGGGCGTCCGCCGAGCGCTCCGCGTCCAGCGCCACGCACGGCAGCAGGCCCCCGTCGATGTCCCGCAGTCCATCCAGCAGCCGCTCGCCCCG
>NZ_SRLW01000397.1:0-7519 GCF_006518215.1 Myxococcus sp. AB025B | reverse complement strand
GTGTTCGGGACCATCGACATGTTGAAGGACCTCATCGGCTCGGGGCGCAACCTGCTGTTGTTGATGACGTCACGACCTCAAGAAACCTGCCTCTTGGCGCGTGCGCGCTGCAGCGAGGGCTGGGCCAAGTGGGTATGACTCTGCGGTATGATGCGCGGGGATATGGGGGCACGGGCGGAGTGGAGGGGCGATACGCCCTACGAAGATTCCACTGGAAGTTCAGGGGAGGGAGAGCGTCGCTGTGCAGGCTCGCACCTCGGTTGCCTCTGTGGAAGACCTGAGTGAGGCAGTTCATCCAGTCCCGTCCGCCTGTCTCATGCGTGCAGAAGTGTCTCAATATTTTGTTAGGTCTCTCCGTTCCTGAGAGGAACTGAGCCCCGGGGAAGCTGTCTCTGAGCACAAGTGCGGTTCCCTCTGGAGACCGCCATCGGCCCCCTGAGTGATGTGACCAAGCAGTATTGGAGGGGCCGCGTGACTAGGGCTTCTTTTCCTCTTCTGGCTCCGTCTTGCTCGACTGAGGCTGGCGGGTCTCCAGGGGCATTTCTTTCAGTAGGCGAATCGCTTCCTCAATCAATTCTACGTCTTCCTCTCTCACGAGAGGGGGCGGGGCTGGCTCCTTGCGGCGTTCGATTTCTTCCGTCGAAAAGTGGATGGCCGTTGATAGGCGCATCACCACGCCCATGAATCGATGCCGGGGCTCGATGTGTATGCTTGATAGTTTTGTGCCGAAGCTCTTGCAGCGATCCCGGATCTTGGGTGATTCGAACGACAATCTCTCCGAGAGATGGGCGAATTCGTTCCTTACTTTCCGAATAAGGTCGAGATCGCGGCACTGATCTTTGCGGAGCAGGCCCAGTAGGAGGCATGCCTGAATACGAGATGAAAAGGTCCCGAGAGGACGGTTGTTTCCGAGGAACTCGTCAGCAGTACTCGGGTCATCGACGAAGAACGCTCGTAGGAGCTTCCCTAGCGCTTGGTCGAGGTGTGCCGCCGCCACCAGTGCACAGCCGCGGTCAGTTTCCAGAGAGAGTGTGCGGCGCATCCATAGCAACTTCCCAGGAATCGACACCCCCGCCGCTTTTTCCAGACCATCAAACAGAGGAATTGCTTCAGGCGGGCTTTCGCCTGAGTCATTCGCTTTCCTCATCCACTCTGCGGCCATGGAAAGGAGCGTTCGAGCTAAGTCCTCCCTGGAGGGCTTAGTCTCATCAGCAGTCGAGTCCGTTGAGGGAGGGCTACCTAGCTCTTTGTCCTGTTCAGTGCTCATGCATCCCCTATATCGGTCTGCTCGGAGCCCTGCCAGGGACTCTGGCTGCCTCATGCAGCGACGTTCGGGGCTGGGCTTGAACAGATTCGGTGGACAGGTTGGCTGCGCCACGCGCCCCTTGTGAGGGCGTCTCCGTGGAGCTCGCACCGCGCCAGCCCCGCGTGCGCAAGCTCCAGCATCGTCTGGTGAGCCGCTACCGCCTGGAGGCGGTGAGCCACGGCAGCGAGCCCTCCAGGCATCTGGTCATCTACCCGCTGGGCGCGGAGCTCGACGCCGCGCTCGCGGAGGAGACGGAAGGCGGCGCGTGAGCGCTCAGCGTCCGTCCCAGAAGACCCGGTCGCCGTACTCCCAGTCGAACGGCACGCCCGTCTCACCCAGCACGAAGCGCACCAGCTGGGGGAAGGCGTTCTCGGCGCGCACGTCGTTGGCGAGAATCAGCACACAGCGGCGCGAGCCGGGCAGACACACGAGCGTGTTGCCGGTGCTGTCGTTGTGCCCGCCCTTGTAGAAGCCGCGCCCCTGCGGCCCCTCGAACACCACCACGCCGAGCCCCGCGGCCAGGTCCTTGCGGCGCTGCTCCACGGGCAGCTCGGCCTGGAGCGAGGGGAACTGGCTCTTGGTGGTGATGGCGAGCTGCGGCGAGGTCAGCTCGGCGAAGGACTGTGGCGACAAGCCCTCACCGCGCACCAGGGCGGCGGCGAAGCGCGCCAGGTCATCGATGGTCGTGTCCATGGAGCCCGCGGCGCGCACGGTGCTGCGCTCGTCATGCGGCTCCACCGCGCCCTCCATCGTCCACCCGTCCGCGAGGTTCTTCGCGAAGTCCGGTCTCCACACCATGCTGGTGTTGACCATGCCGAAGCGGTCGAACACGCGCTTCTGCATCTCCGCGCCCAGGTCCAGTCCGAGTCCCCGCTCCAGCACGAACTGCAGCAGGATGAGCCCATCCCCCGAGTACGCATACCGGCTGCCCGGGTCGAAGTGGAAGCGCAGCCGCTGGTCTGGCTCGAGGAAGCCGAAGTTGGCGAAGCCGACGCTGTGGGTGAGCGGGTGGCGCGGCGTGATTCGCTTCCAGCGCTCGTCATCGGCCAGGTGCGACCACGTCGAGTAGCGCTGCTCGTCCGGGTACTCCGGGAGCGGCTTGTCGAGGTAGCGCGAGATGGGCGTGTCGAGCTGGAGCTTCTTCTCGTCCACCAGCTGCAACACCGTATAGGCAAAGACCGTCTTGGTGATGGAGGCGCCATACATCACGGTGTCCGTCTGGAGCGGCTCGCCCTGGGCGTTGCGAGCGCCGTAGGCCCGCGTCGCCACCACGCGCCCGTCGTCAATCACCGCGATGGCCAGCCCCTTGGCACCCGTCGCCGCCATGGCGCGAGCGACCTCGGCATCCAGCGCGGCCGTGTCGGGAAGGGAAGGAGGCACCTGACGTGAAGCGGACGTCGTGGCACAGCCGCTGGTGACGAACAGACCCAGGACACACGCATGCAGCAGTTTCATCGAGATGAGCTCCGGACCGAGGCGTCTCCACCCTCGAAGTCGAGGCTCAATCTACTGGCGCCACCGGGCTCCTTCAATTGTTCCGAGGAGACTTCGGTAACACGATTACCAAGACATGCGGTTCATCCCCGCATGCTGACCACCGAGGAGCCCGTGGTGACACGGGCTCCCCGGGGGATGCGTGCTACTTCCCGGCGTCGACGTAGGCGCGGTACGCCTCGAAGCCGTAGTCACGACCGAGGAAGTCCTTCACCAGCTCGGCGGCGGGCTTGGCTCCGCCCGGCTCCAGCACGGTCCGGCGGTACTTCATCGCCGTCTCGCGGTCCAGGTAGCCCTTCTTCTGGAACTCGGTCTCCAGGTCCTTCGCGATGACGGAGGACCACAGGTACGTGTAGTACGCGGCCGAGTACCCATCCAGGTGGCCGAACGCGAGCTCGAAGTGCGTGCCCGGGCGGTGCTCGTGCTTGAACGGGCTGAGCTTCGTCTGCTGCTCCACCAGCGCCGCCGTGGTGTCGAAGCCCGGCTTGCGCGAGTAGTAGTCCAGGCTCACCGCGGACAGGAACAGCTGCCGCCGCGCCCACAGGCCCTTGCCGAACTCCTTCGACGCGCGCAGCTTCTCGACCATCTCCGCGGGAATCGCGGCCTCCGTCTCGTGGTGCTTGGCGAACTCCTTGAGCACCTCGGGGTTGCCCGCCCACTGCTGGAGCAGCATGGACGGCGTCTCGACGAAGTCCCACTCGGTGCGGATGCCGGAGATGCCGCTCCACTGCTGCTTGCCGGAGAACACCGCGTGCAGCAGGTGGCCGAACTCGTGGAAGAACGTCTCCACCTCGTCGTGCGTCATCAGCTCGCCGGGGCGGGCGAAGTTGCACACCAGGGTGCCCTCGGGGAGCCGCTTGCCGGCCTGGCCCTGCGCCAGGTCGAACTGGGCCGCGTGCTTGTACTTGTCGTCACGCGGGTGCATGTCCAGGTAGATGCGGCCCAGCAGCGTGCCGTTGTCGAGCACGTCGTAGGCCTCTACCTCGGAGTGCCACACCTTGGCGTCCGCCGCGCGCTGGTAGGTGATGCCCCAGATGCGCGAGGTGATGTCCATCACGCCCGCCTTCACCCGGCTGTACTCCAGATACGGGCGCACCTGCTGCGAGTCGAACCCGAAGCGCTCCGCGCGCAGCCGGTCCTCGTAGTAGTCCTGGTCCCACGGCTCGAGCGTCTTGGCGCTCGGGACGTCCTTCTTCTTGCGCGCCAGCAGGTCCGCGAACTCCTGCTTCGCTCTCGCCTGGGTGGCGTCCGCCAGCCGGTCGATGAACTCCGACGCGGTCTTCTGCGTGCGGGTCATCTTGGTCTCGGTGGTGTACGCGGCCCAGGACTCGTAGCCCAGGAGCGTGGCCAGCTCGTGGCGCTTGGCGATGAGCTGCTGGAGCACCTCCTGGTTCGCCGGGAAGGCGCGCTGGCGGTAGGTGCGCCAGAGCTTCTCGCGCGCCTTGCCGTCCTTCGCGTACGTCATGAACGGGAAGTAGTCGGGGTAGTTGGTGGTGATGACCACCTTGCCGTCCTTCCCGGCCGGGTGGGACTTCACGTAGTCCTCGGGCAGCCCGGCGAGCTCCTTGGGCGTGAGGGACACCTGGCGCACGCCCTCGGCGATGTTCTTGCCGAACTGCTGGCCCAGCTTGAGCAGCTCCTCGTTGAGCGACTTCACCTTCGCGCGCGTGGCGTCATCGCGGTCCACGCCGGCGCGGCGGAAGTCGAGCAGCGTGCGCTCCATCCAGTACTTCGTCGGCCCGTCCGCCTGGGACAGGTCCACCGCGGACAGCGCGTCATAGACGCCGCGGTCCTGGGAGATCTCCACGTTGAGGGCGTCCACGCGCTGCTCGCACTCGCGGGCGGCGTCGCGGAAGGCGGGCAGCGGGTGGACCTCGCGCGCGAGGCTGGCGCGGTTCGCGGCGGCGATGAGCGAGCCCGTCGCCTCGTCATACGCGGCGAGCACGGCCTGGGCGTCCTTGCGCGCGTCCAGCTTCTTGAGCGCGGTGATTTGGGCCTGGGCGCGCTCGAGGTCGGCGGTGCAGGCGGCGGTGAAGGCCTCGGCGGTGCCGGCGAGCACGTCCGACGTCCGGGGCGCGGGCAGGGGCGCCGGGGTCTTCTCAGGAGCCGGCGCGGCGGGCGCGGTGGCCTGCTGGGGCGGGGTGGTCGGCTCGGTGGCCGCGGTGCCATGCGTGCAGCCGGCCGCCGCCAGGGCCGCCGACAGGGTGAGCGCAGTCAGTCTCTTCAAGGGCAGATTCCTCCAGGATTCCAACGCAAACGCCCGAGCGTCATGCCACATCCCGGCCTGCCGTGCTCGCCCGTCGCCCGGGCCTGCTGACATTCTCGGACGACTTCGAACACAAGGAGGCCGGGGTGAAGGACGACGACTGCGTCGAGCTGATGTGCTGGGCGGGCCCGCGGCTCGAGGGTTTCCGCCGGGTGCGAGGGCAGGTGTGCAGGAGGCCGCGGTGAGGGATGAGGACTGCGTCGAGCTGATGCGCTGGGCGGGCCCGCGTCTTCACCTGCGGCTCGAGGGTTTCCGTCGGGTGCGCGGGCAGGTGTGCAAGCGCATCGGCCGCAGGCTCGCGGCCCTGGGGCTCACGAGCGTGGCCGAGTACCGCGCCCGGCTGGAGTCCGACGCGGACGAGTGGGCCGTGCTGGACGCGCTCTGCCGCGTCACCGTCTCGCGTTTCTACCGCGACGCCGAGGTCTTCGATGTGCTGCGGGACACGCTGCTCCCCGCGCTGCTCGGGTCCACCTCCGTGCTGCGCGTGTGGAGCGCGGGCTGCGCTTCGGGGGAGGAGCCCTACACGATGAGCGTGCTCTTCCGGCTCGGGCTGTCACCACGCTTCCCGGAGGCACGATTGGAGTTGCTCGCCACGGAGGCCGACACGGTGCTGCTCGCGCGTGCGAGCCGGGGTTGTTATCCGCGCGGCTCGCTCCGGGAGCTGCCGCGCGCGTGGGCCGCGGAGGCGTTCCCCGGTACCGACGCGGAGGCCTGTCTCGCACCCGAGTTCCGCGAGGGGCTCACCTTCGTCCAGCAGGACTTGCGGGCCCGCATGCCGGAGGGTCCCTTTCACCTCGTCCTGTGTCGCAACGTGGCCTTCACCTACTTCGCGCCGGCGCTTCAGCGAGAGGTGCTCGCGGGGCTCGTGGCGCGGCTCGTGCCCGGAGGGCTGCTCGTCACGGGCGTGGAGGAGTCGGTTCCGGAGGGCGGCGTGGCGCTGGAGCGCGTTGCGGGCTCACTGCCCATCTTCCGTCGTGTTGAACAGTGAAGCCGGGTCGGTGCACACCCGTGAGACATGCGAGATGTTTCACGCGTGAGATGTGACGCACCCGGCCTTGAGTGAGTCGTGAGCGCCCGGTACCACCGCGAGACTTTCGGGGTCGAGTCAGTCCCCTGGCCGGAGGGATGCAACGATATGCGCAAGGTGCTCTGTGCGGTCGCGACGTTGATGCTGTGGGCCTGTGGTGGTGCGAGCGGGAACTCGCAGGTGAAGCAGGAGGGCCTGTCGCTGGCCGCCGAGACGGGAGACACGCGAGGCACCTTCGTGAAGGACGGCGGCGCGGTGTCGTTCCAGGCGCTCGAGGTGGAGCCGGGGGTCTACCGGTTGGAGGTGCGGCTGCGCGGGATGACGCTCGCGGGGTTGCTGGACCCGGCCAGCGGCGTGTCGACGATGGATGGCTTCGCGGACGAGGGCGCGGCGGACACGCAGCTGACGGACGCGGACCGGGAGCTGCTCAAGTCGCTCTACGACGCGCTGAGCGCCGAGCTGCCCGCGGGTGACGCGGCGGCGCCCGAGGCGATGTACCTGCGGCGCGCGGTGGGCCTGTGGGCGCAGCATCCCTCCACGGTGGAGCTCCAGCGCACGGTGATGGGCGAGCAGGGGCGTGGCTACACGATGTTGTGCAGCTATGCGCGCTGCAACGGCAAGTTCACGGGGAGCTGTGGGGGTGTGTACAACTGGTATTCGTACGCGAAGCACGACTGCAACAAGGGTGGGTTCAGCTTCGCGGGCAACCAGCAGATCGCCCAGCTGGGCGACCACACGTCGTGCAGCGGCGATGAGTTCTACCTGAGCGGGAGCACGTGGCTGTGCGGCGAGCCGGACCACTGGTCGCGCCCGAAGGTGATGGGCAACTGCTTTGGCCGGTGTGGCGGTGGCTGTGGGGGTGACACGCAGTACACGCTGGATGCGACGAACCACGACGGCTGCGTGCGCAACGGCCACATGCTGGCGAGCGCGTGGTGTGACGACCAGTTCGTGTCCGCGGCGGACGACGAGCTGTTCGCCTCGAACTGCTACTGAGCCATGCGTTCGGGTCGTGACGTGGGAGTGTGGGTGGGCGGGGCCGTGCTGGCCCTGCTCGCGTGTACGTCAGCCGCCTCGAAGACGGAGGCGGCGGAGGCGACGGTGACGCGTTTCTTCGAGGCGTTGCCGTCGGGGGACTGCGCGGTGCTGGGGCCGATGCTGGCCACGGGAGGGGGCATGCGGCCGTGCGAGGAGGCGGTGTCGGAGATGCATGCGCACGGATTGATGCTGGTGGGTATTGTGGAGTCGAAGCTGGACGGCCGGGATGCGGACGTGGTGCTGGTGCGGGCACGGGTGGCGAGGGATGGGAAGGTGGGCAAGGAGCCATGGCTGCTCCGCGTGGAGCGGCAGGGCGGCGGCTGGCGCGTGCGATTCTGAAGAAGGCGGGCGATGAAGACTCGATACCGACTGATGCTGGCGCTGTCTC
>NZ_SRLW01000396.1:0-7655 GCF_006518215.1 Myxococcus sp. AB025B | reverse complement strand
CGCTGCGCCAGGGCGCGGGCTCGGGGTTCATCATCGAGCCGACGGGCATCGTCCTCACGAACAACCACGTGGTGGAGGGCGCGGTCTCCATCACCGTGCGCCTGGATGACGGGCGCTCGTTCGCCGGCACCGTGGTGGGCAGGGATCCGCTGACGGACGTCGCGCTGGTGAAGCTCAAGGACAAGGTGGAGGGGCTGCCCACGGTGAAGCTGGGCGACTCGGACGCGCTGCGCGTGGGGGACTGGGTGGTCGCCATCGGCAACCCGTTCGGCCTGGCCTCCAGCGTCAGCCTGGGCATCGTCTCGGCGCGCGCCCGCGACATCGGCGCGAGCCAGTACGACGAGTTCCTCCAGACGGATGCCGCCATCAACCCGGGCAACTCCGGTGGTCCGCTGTTCAACATGAAGGGCGAGGTCGTCGGCATCAACACGGCCATCGTCGGCGGTGGCACCGGCATCGGCTTCGCGGTGCCCAGCAACCTGGTGAAGGCGCTGGTGCCGCAGCTGGAGAAGGACGGCGCCGTCACGCGCGCGTGGCTGGGCGTCGGCATCCAGGACTTGACGCGCGACCTGGCGGGCGCGCTCAAGCTGCCCGTCACGGAGGGCGCCATCCTCACGCAGGTGAACCCGGGCTCGCCCGCGGCGAAGGCGGGGCTGAAGTCGGACGACGTCGTCACCGCCATCGACGGGCAGCAGGTGACGTCCAGCGGCCAGCTCACGCGCACGGTGGCGCTCAAGCGGCCGGGCAGCACGTCCACGCTGACGGTGTTCCGCGAGGGCAAGAAGCAGGACGTGAAGGTGACGCTCGGCACGCGGCCGGACCTGGAGGGCGTGGCCGCGCGCAAGCAGGACGGGGACGAGTCGCAGGAGAGCTCCCGCCGCGTGGGCGTCAGCCTGCAGAACCTGGATGCGCGCACGGCGCAGCAGGCGGGCTTCACGGACCGCCAGGGCGCGCTCATCACCGACGTGGTGCCTGGCTCTCCCGCGGACCGCGCGCAGCTCGAGGCGGGCATGCTGGTGGTGGAGGTCAATCGCAAGCCGGTGGCCCGGGCGGATGACCTGGCCAAGGCGATTCGCGCCGCGCCCGCGGGCAGCACGCTGCTGCTGCGCGTGACGGGGCCGGGTGGTGGCCGCCTGCTGCGCGCGCTGCGCGTGCCGTAGCGGAGGGATGGCGCACATGAGCGTCAACTACGTCTCGCTCGGAGACAGCACGGCGGTGGGCGTGGGCGCGACGCGGGGAGGGGGCTATCCGGAGCGCCTCGCCTCGCGGTTGCGCCGTGATGGCCTGTCACTCGGCTTGACGAACCTGGGCGTCAGCGGCGCGCGCATCCGGGATGTCTTCACCGGCCAGGTCAAGGCGGCGGTGGCCGCGCAGCCGACGCTGGTGACCCTGGGCGTGGGCACCAACGACATCTGGCGCGGCACCGCGCTGGAGGACTTCCGCGAGGACCTGGAGCGGATCGCTCGCAGGCTCAAGCAGACCGGCGCGCCGCTCGTGCTGGTTAACATCGCGGACATGGCGCTGGCGCCGATTGCGCGGATGGTGCCGAGCACCCTCTATGAGGGCCGCATCGAGCCCTTCAACGCCGCCATCGCCGAGGTGGCGCGCGCGGAGGGGCTGCACCTGGTGGACCTGCACTCGGCCAGCCGGGAGATGTTCCCGCGCTCGGCGCACTTCTTCTCGCAGGACGGGTTCCATCCCTCGGAGGAGGGGTACGAGGAGTGGGCGGACCTGATGCTGCCCACGGTGCGCACGCTCGTGTCGCGCTGAAGCGGTGGGGTACCCCGGTTTCAGGCCTTGGCGACGCCACCGGGAGGCGTCGACGCGGCGGCCTCCGCGGGAGGCGCATGGGGGCCGCGCTCACGGCCGGGGTGGATCTCCATCCCCACCTCGAACGCCGTGCTGCGGTTGCGGCCCGTGCGCTTGCTGCAATAGAGGGCCGCGTCCGCGCTGTCGACCAGGCCCTCCTGCGTGGAGGCGTCGCTGGGGAAGTGGGACACGCCGACGGAGACGGTGACGTGTCCTCCGGGCAGCCCCGGCTGCGAGAGCACCAGGTGCTCCGCCACCGCGCGCCGCAGCTTCTCCGCCACGTCCATGGCGTCCTGCTTGGTCGTCTGTGGCAGCAGCAGGACGAACTCCTCGCCGCCGTAGCGCGCCAGCGTGTCCACCTTGCGCACGCGCGTGCGCAGGATGTCGCAGACGCGGCGGAGTGTCTCGTCGCCCACGCGGTGGCCCGCCAGGTCATTGAGGCGCTTGAAGTGGTCCACGTCCACCATGAGCAGCGCCAGGGGCGTGCCGAAGCGCTGCGCCCGCGCCAGCTCCAGCTCCATGCGCTGGAACAGGTGGCGCCGGTTGGGGACCCCCGTCAGCGGGTCCGTCATGGTGAGCTTCACCGTCTCCGCGTGCAGCCGCGCGTTCTTCACCGCGGCCGCGGCGATGTCCGCCACGGCGGTGAGCAGCTCGATTTCGCCTGCGGAGAAGCTGGCGATGTGCGGCCGCTGGAAGTTCACCACGCCCAGGAGCGTGCCCGCGTGCACCATGGGCACCGCCAGCAGCGCGCCCGTGTTCAGCGCGTCCGCCGACAGCCCGCGGCGCGCGAAGATGCTCGTCGGGTCCGCCACGTCCGGCAGGTACACCGCCTTGTGCGTCTGCGCCGCGCGGCCACACGCGCCCTCGCCCAGGGCGAAGGTGAGGCCCTCCGAGCCACGGTGCTCCGGCCACGCCTGCCGCACCTCCAGCGCGCCCTCCGGGTTGAGGAGCATGATGGAGAACTCGGGGATCTGCAGCCGCTCCACCACCAGCCGGGTGACGCCGTCGAGCAGCTCGTCCAGCTCCAGCGTGTCATTGAGCGAGCGGGTGATGTCGAACAGCAGCGACAGCTCCCGCAGGCGGTCCTCGAGCTCGTCCTTGAGCGCGAGCTTCTCCTTCACCAGCTCCAGATCTCGGTGGGTGTCGATCTCCTCCGCCTTCATGGCGGTGAGCCGCGCGAGCATCTGGTTGAAGGCGGCGCCCAGCCGGGCGATTTCATCCGTGCCGCGCACGTCCGCGCGCACCAGCAGGTCTCCGGCCTCCGCGCGCCCCATCGCCGCGCTCAGCCGACGCAGCGGCCGCGTGAGGTTGAAGTGCAGCGAGAGCGCGATGACCAGCGCGAGCAGGATGGCGAACAGCGCCATGGACGCCAGCGCGCCGCCGAACACGTGCGTGAGCTGCTGGTGCAGCGCGGGCTCCAACATCCGCATCTGCAGCACGCTCTCGCCAGGGACCTCGCCGCGCGTGTGACAGCCGCCGCACTCCGGTCCGCCCAGGGGGCGCACCACCTCCGTGACGCCGTCCGCCGAGCGCGCCGTCTCCGGCCCGGGGCGGGTGAGCCTGGCGGCCTCGCGGTGCCTGGTGCCCACCTCGGACGGGTTGCGAGACCAGCGGATGATGCCGTCCGCCGTCAGCACGCGCACGTCCTCGACCGAGCGGAACAGCCGCGTGTCCGAGTGCAGCACCTCCGTCACCGCCCCGTGCGCCGCGGCGCCAGGAGGCTGCGGCAGCATGAAGGTGGAGGCGACGAACTCCGCGAGCGCGAGCGACTCCACCTGCGTGGCGTCCTGCACCGCCACCCGGGCCTCGCGCCAGAAGTGACCGACCCCCAGCAGCGCCACCACCAGGCCCGGCAGAGCGATGCTCCAGAGGAGCTTCCGGCCTACGGTGTCGGGACCCAGGGGCATGGCGCGTTCGCGTCACTTCGTTCGAAAAGACGACACTCGTTTCACGAAGAGTCCGCGGAATTGTCAATGGGCTGACGCGGACTGTCAAACGTACTTCCATGGGAAATTTATCATTCCGTTGGCGCATCCGGCTGGCGCGAGCCGACGTCCGCGTGCGTCGCGCGGGGAGGGGAGGTTAGAAGAGGCTTCCCCATGTCGATTGAGTTGCTGACGTCCCGACTGCTCCCAGTCCCTCACGGCTTCGCGACGCGCGCGGGGGGAGTGTCCGAAGGCCCGTTCTCCTCGCTGAACCTGGGTTTCTCCACCGGAGACGCGCGCGAGATGGTGGAGGAGAACCTGCGCCGGCTCGCGGGCGCGGCGGGGGCTCCGCTGGGCGCGCTGTCCCGCGTGTCACAAGTGCATGGCGACGTGGTGCTGGAGGCGCGCGTCGAGCAGGTGGATGAAGCCCTGCGGCCGGTGGAGGGCGAGGCGGACGCGCTGTGGACGCAAGTCCCTGGCACCTGGGTGGCGGTGGGGACGGCGGACTGTGTGCCGGTGGTGTTGGTGGACCCGGACGGGCGGCGCGTGGCGGCGATCCACTCGGGGTGGAAGGGGACGGACCTGCTCATCAGCGCGCGCGCCGTGGAGGCGCTGGTGGCGCGGGGGGCCCGGCCGGAGCGGCTGCTCGCGGCGGTGGGGCCTTCCATCCAGCGCTGCTGCTACGAGGTGTCGAGGGAGCTGGGGCAGCGCTTCACGCAGCGCTTCGGCGCGGACGTCGTGGAGGTGGAACGCTCTGGCCGCGTCCGGCTGGACCTGAGCCGGGCGGTGCGGAGGTCGCTGGTGGGCGCGGGGCTGCGGCCGGAGCACGTGGACGTGCTACAGGCCTGTACCGCGTGCGAGCCCTCGCGGTTCTTCTCCCACCGCCGTGACGCGGGGCGCACCGGACGGCACCTGAACCTGGTGGTGAACCGGTTCTAGGGGCGGCTTCCGGCCGTTTTCTTGACGCTCTTGGACGTGCCTTCCTATCCTCGCGGGGGAATTCCCTTGCGTCCATCGAGGCCCGTGCTCGCGCGCTCCGTCATCTTCCGCCTGCTCGTCGCCGCGCCGCTGTGCGCGCTGTGTGCCTGTGCCAACAACGCCGCCTCCCAGGCGGACGTCGGGGCGCTGACGGCCGAGGTGCGCGCGCTGCGTGAGTCGCAGTCCCGGCTGGTGGAGCGGTTGGAGCGCCTGGAGGCCCACGCCGCGGTGGACCGCGCGCGCACGGCTCCCAGCGCCGCCCGGCCCGCTTCCTCCGCGACGGTGCCCGTCACGGCGGTGGAGTCGGGTGGGGCGCTGATGTCCACGCCGGAGCTGTCCGTGGTGAAGCTCAAGCCGCGCTTCGAGCCCGCGCCCAGGCTGAACACGCAGGTGGCGGTGGTGGAGCCGGACTCCGAGCAGATGGAGATGTTCATCAGCCCGGTGGGCGAGGACTCCGCGCCCGTGGCCTCCATCTCCTCGTCGGGCGGCGCCACCATGGTGAGCACGCGGGGCGAAGACCCCGCGGACCAGCCGGACCCGGACGTGCTCGACGCGGACTACGAGAAGTACGTGTCCATGCTGCGCACCGGCAACGTGGAGGGGGGCGTGCAGCGCCTGCGCCGCTTCTCCGAGGAGAACCCCCGCCACCCGCGCGCGGACAACGCGCTGTACTTCAGCGGGCTGGGGCAGATGGGGCTCAACGACTTCAAGGACGCCGCCAGCACGTTCGAGCGGCTGATCGCCACCTATCCCGCCGGGGACGCCGTGTTGGACGGCATGCTCCGGCTCGCCGAGTGTCGGGTGCGGCTCAACCAGGCCGCGGATGCCCGGGCTCTCTACACGCGCGTCGTCACCCAGTTCCCGGGGACGGCCGCCGCCACGCAGGCGGAGCAGCGGCTCGCCGCGCTCTCGCAGTGAAGTCTTCATCGAAAGGAAGTCGTGCGATGCGCTCCCGGATCCTCACCTCGCTGATGTTGAGCCTCGCCGTCGCCCCCGCCTGGAGCGCGCTCGCGCAGCAGGAGGGTGGCGAGCAGGACGACACGGAGGCTGGCGGAGAGACTGAAGGCGCCGACGTCATGGACGAGGCCCCCGAGCCTCCTTCCGGTGGCACCACCGTGCAGCTGCCCCCGGGCGCGCCCAGGGGCCGCGAGAGCGCGCCGGGCACCGTCCACACGGTGCAGGAGGGCGACACGCTGTGGGACCTGTCCCAGCGCTACCTGGACAGCCCCTGGTACTGGCCGAAGGTCTGGTCCTACAACCCGGAGATCGCCAACCCGCATTGGATCTACCCGGGCAACCAGGTGCGCTTCTTCGGCTCCGGCGAGGAGGTCCCCCAGCGCGTGGAGACCGAGCAGGACCCCGGGGACGTGGTCGCGCCCACGGAGCTCGCCGACAACACCGTCACCGTGACGGGGAAGATCGGCTACGACGTGTCCTCGTCGCGCCCCGTGACGACGCAGGGCTTCGTGACGCCGCGTGAGCTGGACGAGGCGGGCCGCATCGAGGGCTCGCCCAACGGCGCGCACATGCTGTCCTTCCCGGACAACGTCTACGTGCGCTTCAAGCGCAAGGCGGACGCGAAGGTGGGCGACCGCTACGTCGTGTTCCACACCACGCAGGCGGTGCACCACCCGCGCACGGGCGCCAAGCTGGGCTACCTGACGGACTTCGCGGGCACGCTGCGCGTGGTGCGCGTGGACAAGGGCCTGGTGACGGCGCAGATCGTCGACACCTGGGACGGCATCGAGCGCGGCTTCCTGGTGGGCCCCTACGGCGAGAAGCTCACCGAGCGCGTGGCCCCGCGTCCGAACACGAACTCCAAGGACCTCAACGCCACGGTCATCACCTCGCTGGTGCCGTACCTGACGCTCCTGGGCGAGCACAACACCATCGTCCTGGACAAGGGCAGCGCGGACGGCGTGCAGCTGGGCAACACCTTCGTCATCCTGCGCCAGGGGGATCCGGCGCGCGCGGTGCTGGGCAAGAAGGTCGTGCCGGCCCAGTCGGAGGCGGACAAGGCGCTGCCCTGGGAGCGCATCGGCACGTGCATGGTGACCGAGGTGAAGGAGCGCACGAACAACTGCCTCATGATGAACTCCCTGGAAGAGGTCTCCACGGGAGATCGCGCGCTCATGCGTCCGAGCGGCGCCGCGCCGGCGACCAGCGCCAGCCGCTGAGTCCGGCAGGAAAAGTGCATCCCCCTCCACGCCGGAGGGGTTGAGTGCTTGACCGGTGGCGGCCCGGTGTTTATGTGTCGCGCCCCTCCCAGGGGACCCATCTTCTATATAGGTGGGTCTCGAGTGGGGGTCGGTATGGCGGACGCTGAGACGGACAGCCTCACGGCGGAGCAGCAGGCGTGCCTGGCGCTCTGGGCCGTTCCCGGCCTGGGGCCGAGGACGCTGGTCGCCCTGCGCGCGTTCGCCGACGGTCGCCTGGCGCCCCTGGCCTCGACTCCTGTACGGGACTGGGTGTCCGACGCGCCGGTTTCCCCACAGGTCCGCCAGCGGCTGGCGGCGGTGGCGGGGCTGCCGGCCGTGGCGGAGCGACTCCTGGAGCTGTGTCGGACGAGCGGCACGCGGGTGGCGTTCTGCGACGAGCGGGCCTACCCGGAGCGGCTGCGGGACGTCGAGGATGCGCCGCCGCTGCTGTTCTTCCGGGGCCAGCCGGGCCCCCCGCGCCGGCGGGTGGCGATGGTGGGCAGCCGGCGTCCGGACCAGGGCTTCCTGCCGTTCGCCCGCTCGCTGGCCCGTCAGGTGGCCGAGGGCGGGGTGGGGGTGGTCTCCGGAGCGGCGGCGGGCGTGGACCGGGCGTGTCACTGGGGCGCGCTGGATGCGGGAGGGGAGACCTGGGCGTTCCTGGGGTCGGCGCTGGACGCGTTGGACCCGGCCCAGGCCCGCCTGCTGCCCCACTTCCTGGAGCGGGGTGGGGTGTTCTTCAGCGAGC
>NZ_SRLW01000395.1:0-7657 GCF_006518215.1 Myxococcus sp. AB025B | reverse complement strand
TCACTGCCCAACGTGCGCCGCGAGGCCCCCAGGGCTCCCGAGCCGGTGGGGACTCCCACGGTGCTGACGCCGGCCGCCCCCAAGGCCGCGCCCGTCGCGCCCGCGCTCGACGAGCGGGGTCTGCCCAGGACGGTCTTCCTCCCGCCGCCTCCGCAGATCGCCGGCACGGGGCCCGTCATCGGCATCGACCTGGGCACCACCAACTCGTGCGTGGCGCTCCTGTCCAACGGCCGCCCGGTCGTGCTGCGCTCGCGCGAGGGCTACAACACGATTCCGTCGGTCATCTCGCTCAACGCGCAGAACAAGCTGCTCGTCAGCCACCGCGCGAAGAACCAGCTGGTGCTGCGCCCCCAGCACACCATCTACGGCGCGAAGCGACTGGTGGGCCGGCCCTACGACAGCGCCGTGGTGAACCAGGTCCGCGAGCGCTTCCACTACGACATCGTCCCGGACGCGGCGGGCCGCGCCGCCGTGCGGCTGATGGACAGCGTGCTCTCGCTCGAGGAGGTGCAGGCCATCATCCTCCGCGAGTGCAAGGAGATGGCGGAGGCCCACCTCAACCAGAAGGTGGAGCGCGCGGTGGTGACGGTGCCCGCGTACTACTCCGAGCCGCAGCGTGAGGCCGTGCGCAAGTCCGGCATCCTCGCGGGCCTCAAGGTGGAGCGCATCCTCAACGAGCCCACCTCCGCGGCGCTCGCCTACGGCCTCAACCGCGAGCTCAACAAGCGCGTCCTCGTCTACGACCTGGGCGGCGGTACCTTCGACGCCACCATCCTGAAGATCGAGAAGAACGTCTTCGAGGTGCTCGGCACCGGCGGCGACATCTTCCTGGGCGGTATCGACTTCGACAACCTCATCGTCGACTTCCTGCTCAAGCGCTTCCAGGAGAAGGAGGGCCTGGCGTTCAACGGCGACGGCATCGCGCTGTCCCGCGTGAGCGACGCCGCCGAGCGCGCGAAGATGGCCCTCTCCGAGCGCGCCAGCTTCGAGGTCCACATCCCGATGTTGATGATGGATGACTCGGGGCGGCCTCGGGATTTGCGTGTGGTGATGACGCGGCAGGAGCTGGAGAAGATCTGCGACCCGCTGCTCGGCCGCACCGTGGACGTTGTGCGCGACGTGCTCCTGGACGCGAAGCTGAAGGCGGCCGAGGTGGACGACATCATCCTCGTGGGCGGCATGAGCCGCATGCCGCTGGTGCGCGACAAGCTCAAGGGCCTGTTCGGCAAGGGGCCGCAGGCGAGCGTCAACGCGGACGAGGCCGTGGCGCTGGGCGCGGCGCTGTACTCGGGCTCGGTGGACAAGGTGAGCAGCGTGGTGCTCATCGACGTGCTGCCCATGACGGTGGGCATCGCGATGCCCGGTGGCGCCTTCAAGCGCGTCATCGAGCGCAACAGCCCGCTGCCCGCGCAGCGCTCGTTCGCGCTGAGCACGTCGAAGGACAACGAGGAGGTCCTCGAGCTGTCCATCTTCCAGGGCGAGGACAATCACATCTCCGCCAACGAGTACCTGGGCACCGTGCGCATCGAGGGCCTGCCCCGAGGGCCGAAGGGCTCGGTGCGCGTGGCCGTCACCATCAAGCTCGATTCGGAGTGCGTGCTGCACGTCGAGGCGCGCGAGTACTCCACGCGCAAGGAAGTGAAGGCCACGCTGGCCACGCGCTACTCGCCGGAGGAGCTGCAGAAGCAGCTGCAGGTGAGCAAGGAGTCGGTGAAGGCCGCCGAGGAGCGTCGTGGCGCGGACCTGAAGGAGCGCGCGGGCGGATTCTGGGGCTTCGTGAAGAAGGCGCTGGGCCGGAAGTAGCCTGTGAGGAATGGGGAGATGAAAGGACCGTACGTCTCGAATCAGCCCACGCCGGCCCGGCGGCGCTGCTCGTTCTGCGGCGCCTTGGCGCATCAGGTGGGGCGGCTGCAGGCGGGCATGGGGAGCGCCGCCATCTGTGATGCGTGTGTGGTGCGGTTGTTCGCGACGCTGGACCGCGAGGCCTTCGCCGTCACCGCGCCGCCCGTGTCGGGTGACGCGGTGGGGCTGCGGGGCGGCTCGGACGACGCCTGAGCTCGAAAGGTCCATGTCCGCCACGGCTCCCCGGTATCTGACGCGCTTCCAGTGCCTCGCGGACACGTGTGAGGACACGTGCTGCGCGGGGCTCGTGGTGCCGGTGAGCGACGCGCGGTGGAAGGTGCTGCGCGACGCCGTGGCGGGAGGACCGGACGCGGCGCGGGTCGAGGCGCTCGTGCTGCCCGACCCGGGCAGTGGCGTGGGCGCGGAGGCCGCGTACATCGCGAAGCGCGAGGACGGGCTGTGCTCGTTCCTCGATGCCCGGAGGTTGTGCTCGTTGCATCGCGCGTATGGCGAGGCGGTGTTGCCGGATGCGTGCGCGGTGTTCCCGCGCGTGGCCACGCGCAGGGCAGGGCGGCTGGAGGTGACGGGCTCGTTCGGTTGCCCGGAGGTCGTGCGCCTGTGCCTGCTCGCGGAGGACGCGCTGGAGCCCGTGCCGGTGGACGCGTCGCTCGCGGCTCGGCCCGAGCTGGCGCGAGCGCTGGGCGGAGAGGACGCGGCCGACGCGTGGACGTGGCATGCGGCGCGGGTGCGCGAGGTGGCGCTGCGCATCCTGGAGCGACGCGAGTACCCGTATGCCTCGCGGCTGTTCATGCTGGGGGAGCTGGCCCGGCGGCTCGGGGCCTTCTACTTCCGCGGGACGGAGGCGTTCGCGGGGGAGGGCGGCGAGGCACTGCGCACGGGGACTCCGGTCGATGCCGAGCGTCCAGGTATGAGGGATGCCACGCTGACGTCACCCGCCGGCATCGAAGGAACTCGGGCGGCGGATGCGCTGCTCATCTCGACGCTCTCTGACTTCGAGGCACCGTCGACGCTGGACGCACTGCACGCGATGGTGTCCTCGGTGCGACTGCCCGGCGGACCGTGGGCTGGCATCTGCGGCACGGTGCTGCGCGCGCGCATCGATGGCGTCCGTGGCGCGCGGTTCCAGGCATGGGCCCGCGCCATCCAGGCGTCCTACGGTGGCGCGAGCGCCGCGCCGGACGACGTCTGGGCCCTGTACTCCGAGCGACGCGCCCGGCTGGAGCCCGTGCTCGGCGAGCGCATCGAGCAGTACTTCCGTCACCACGCGGTGAACCACTGGCTGCGCAACCCCTTCACCGACAGCCCCTCGGTGATGGACTCCATCTTCAAGCTGACCCTGCGCGCCGCGATGCTGCGCTGGGCGCTGTTCGGTCATCCCGAGGTCGTCGCGCTGTGTGAAGACCCATCCCTGAGCGATGCCCGTGCGCGCCTCGACGCCGCGGCGGTGGAGTGCTTCCAGCTCAGCGCGAAGCACCTGGAACAATCACCGGAGCTGCACAGCCTTGCGCAGGGGCTCTCCGGTGGCGCGGGACCCGACTCGCTCCCGCGCATGCTCGTGCTGCTCCAGGGCGTGTAGCCGGCGAGCGCGAGTCACCCCGCGCCCACCTCACGTCGTCGCGCGAGGCTTCGCCCCCAGCCGCTCCATCGCCTGCTTGAACACGGCGTAGTCCTGCGCGCCCTGGATGCCGAAGCGCTCACCCAGCACGAACGTGGGCACCGCGCTGACGCCCAGCTCCTGCGCCGCGCGCACCGCGTCCTCCACCACCTTCGCGAACTCGCCCCCCTCCACCGCGCGCTGGAGCGCGTCCGCGTCCAGCCCCACCTCCTCGGCCGCGCCCCGCAGCGTCTCCCACTGCCAGAGGTCCTGACCCTCGCTCCAGTACCGGCGCAGGATGGCCGCGTGGTACGGCTCCAGCTTGCCCTGCGTCCTCGCGTACTCCGTGGCCTGGTGCGCCCGCTGCGTGGAAGGAATCACGTCCCGGTCCACCATCTTCAGCCCCGCCTGCGCCGCGCGGAGCTTGAGGGGGTTGTTCGGGTCCTTCATCTTCTCGCGGATGTGCGCGGGCAGGGGCAGCCCCTCCGGCGGCGTCTCCGGGCGCAGGAAGAAGGGCTGCCAGTCCACCTGGATGTCGAACTCCTGCTGGAGCTTCTTGACCTCCTGGAGACCGACGTAGCACCAGGGACACACGAAGTCGGACCAGACACGCACGCTGACGGGTGGGCTCATGCCCCTCTCACTAACCGGACTGGCGCGTCACGTCATGGCTTCCGCTCCCGGGAAGTCCCGACCCGCCACTTTCCATGACGCGCCGGGCATACGGGCGCCCCTCGCATGTTCCGACGTCCCGAGGTGGACAGCGCCCGGAGGAGCGGGCACGGTCCACCCCTGAAAACCCCGCCCGAGCGCTCGCCTGGATGGACGCGCGCGGGCCCACCCCAGGAGGACACCTTGCCGCTGTCGCTTGTCGCGGCCCTGGCCCTCGCCGCCACCCCGGCGCCGGCCAAGACCCAGCCGTTCAACCACCACGACATGATTTCGATGCGCCGGCTGAGCAACCCGCGCGTCTCTCCCGACGGGACCCAGGTCGCCTACGTCCTGCGCTCCACGGACCTGGAGGCCAACCGCGGCCGCACGGACTTGTGGCTCGTCGGCGTCGACGGGAGCGCCCCGCGCCAGCTCACCTCGCACCCGGACGCGGACTCGGACCCCACCTGGGCCCCGGACGGCAAGAGCCTCTTCTTCCTGTCCTCGCGCGGCGGCTCCTCCCAGGTGTGGCGCCTGCCCATCGACGGCGGCGAGCCCACCCAGGTGACGAAGCTCCCCCTGGACGTCGGCACCTTCCGCCTGTCCCCGGACGGCGCGCGGCTGGCCGTGTCCATGGAGGTGTTCCCCGACTGCGCTGGTCTCGACTGCAACACCCAGCGTGAGGCGGAGCGCTCCAAGCGCAAGGCCACCGGCCGCACCTACGACAAGCTCTTCGCGCGTCACTGGGACACGTGGAAGGACGGCCGCCGCTCGCACATCTTCGTCGTCCCCGTGGCCGGCGGCACGCCCGTGGACCTGATGAAGGGCATGGACGCGGACGGCCCCACCAAGCCCTTCGGCGGACCGGAGGAGTACACCTTCACGCCCGACAGCAAGAGCGTCGTCTTCACCGCGCGCGACGTGGGCCGCACCGAGTCCTGGTCCACGGATTTGGACCTCTTCGTCTCCCCCATCGACGGGAAGGCCAGGCCGCGCAAGCTCACCGAGAAGAACCGCGCCACCGACACCAGCCCCGTCTTCAGCCCGGACGGCAAGTCGCTCGCGTACCTGGCCATGTCCCGCCCCGGCTACGAGGCGGACCGCTACCGCGTCATCGTGCGCGCGTGGCCCGGCGGCCAGGAGCGCGTGCTCGCCGAGGATTGGGATCGCTCCGCTGGCGGCCTCGCCTGGAGCCCCGACAGCAAGACGCTGTTCGCCACCGCGGGCCACATCGGCCAGCAGCCCCTGTTCGCGCTGGACGTGGCCTCGGGCAAGGTGCGGCAGCTCACCAAGGACGGCACCGACGACTCGCCGCAGCCGGCCGCCGGCAACCGCCTGGTCTACGTGCACGATGACCTGGACTCGCCCGCGGACCTGTTCGTCATGAACCAGGACGGCACGGGTACCAAGCAGCTCACCCAGGTGAACCAGGACACGCTCGCGCGCGTGCGCTTCGGCGCCTTCGAGCAGTTCGAGTTCCCGGGCTGGAACAACGAGACGGTGCGCGCCTACGTGGTGAAGCCGGTCGACTTCGACCCGAAGCGCCAGTACCCGCTGGCCTTCCTCATCCACGGCGGCCCGCAGGGCTCGTTCGGCAACCACTTCCACTACCGATGGAACCCGCAGGTGTACGCGGGTCGCGGCTACGTGGCGGTCATGGTCGACTTCCACGGCTCCACCGGCTACGGGCAGGCCTTCACCGACGCCATCCGCGACGACTGGGGCGGCAAGCCGCTCGAGGATTTGCAGAAGGGCCTGGCCGCCGCGCTGCAGCGCTACCCGTTCATCTCCAAGGAGAAGAAGTGCGCGCTGGGCGCCAGCTACGGCGGGTACATGATCAACTGGATTGCCGGCAACTGGGCGGACGGCTTCAAGTGCCTGGTCAACCACGACGGCATCCTGGATGAGCGCATGGGCTACTTCGACACCGAGGAGCTGTGGTTCCCGGAGTGGGAGCACAAGGGCACGCCCTGGGAGAACCCGGAGGGCTACCGCAAGCACAGCCCCATCGAGCACGTGGGCAAGTGGAAGACGCCGATGATGGTGATTCACGGCGGCCAGGACTTCCGCGTCGTGGAGACGCAGGGCCTGGGTACGTTCACCGCGCTCCAGCGCCGCGGCATCCCCTCCAAGCTGCTCTACTTCCCGGAGGAGAACCACTGGGTGCTGCGCCCCGCCAACAGCCTGCAGTGGCACGACGAGGTGCTCGGCTGGCTGGACCAGTGGACGCGCAACTAGCCCACGCCTGAAGTCGTCCCAGGGGCCCTTCGCGCGGAACATCGCGCGAGGGGCCCTTCCATGTCAGGGGTGCCTCAGGGGACGACGAAGCACTCGTCGATGCAGTGCTCCAGGTACTCCGAACAGCTCCGGTCGGAGATGCAGTCGGCACACTCGGCCACGCGCTCGCGCCGCTCGTCGGAGTCCCGGTCGTCGACCCAGTCGTTGATGCGGTCCGCGCACTTGCCCGTGTCGTCGCTGCCCGGGAAGCACTCCTTGCGGAGGTCACAGATGGTGTCGGCGTTGCTGGAGCAGCCGGTGAGCACCGCTCCGAGCGCCACCAGGGTCGTCACTGCGAGGGTTCGGATGGACATGTCGTGGTGTCCTACCGCACCCAGTGACGTCCTGGAATAGCCCTCGGAGCGGCGTGCGGGACTAGTTCTTCTTCGTCCCCATGTCGCCGTGGCCCGCGTGGTCCTTGTTGCCAGCCGGAGCGGGCGAGGCGCCGGAGCCGCCCACGGCCATGCCGTCATCCAGCTTGCCCAGAATCTGCCAGGCCTGCTCGCGATGGGCGGGGACCTTCTGGGTGAGCTCGGTGAACATCGCCGTCAGCTCGGGACTGGCCGAGGGCATGCCCTGCCGCGCGGCGAGCACCTTGCCGAGCACGGCGTCATGGTCGCCCACCTGGGCCGCCATGTAACAGGAGTCGAAGGGCGCGCCCTGGAGGACGGTCAGCTCCTCCATCGTGGCCTTGTCCTGGGCCATCATCTTCTTCTCCACGTCGTTCATGGCCTTGGGCATGTCCGAGAGCTTCAGGCCCTTGCTCTTCGCATAGGCCATGAGCTTCTCGTCCATGGCGGTGTGGTCCTTGACCATCATCTCGCCAAAGGAGCGCACCTCGGCGTTCTGGGAGTTCTTCTGCGCGAGCTGGCCCGCCTGGATTTCCTGCTGGTTGGCGTAGTGCAGCCGCTCCAGCAGGGCCTTCTCATCGGTGGGGGCCATGAAGCCGCGGTACTCGGCCATGCCCTTCTGCGTCGTCGAGGGCTTCATGGCGGGCGCCGCCGACGCGCCGCTCTGCGCGAGCGCCGCGCCACCGGTGAACAGGGAGACCGCGAGGGCAAGGCCCTGAGCGATCCCCGCATTTGAGCGAGCGGCTTGCCAGCCGCCTACCAGGTGGTCGCGTGCGAGGCGGAGTGGTGGAGAGCAAGAGGAGAGGTCATGCTGGTACGCAAGGTGGCCATCAACGAAGAGCAGGTGCGGGCGTTCCTGGAGAGCTTGTTCGAGCAGGACCTGCACGCCAAGAGGGTGCTGTCGCTGTCGCATGCGACGCTG
>NZ_SRLW01000394.1:0-7667 GCF_006518215.1 Myxococcus sp. AB025B | reverse complement strand
TCCCCGTCCAGTGAGTCCCCCCTGGAGCCCGTCGCCGGAGGACGCAACGAGGTGGTGGCCTGGAGCGGCGCGGACCCACTGCGTCCCGAGCGACGCCTGCGCTGGAGGGACCACTTCTCCCTCACGGAGAACCTGCTCCACCTGCCGCACCTGACGGGCCACCATGACGGCCTGCGCGTGGCGCAGCTGTCCGACGTGCACGTGGGTCAGGCCACCAGCGACGTGCGCATCCGCCGCGCGGTGGAGGCCGTCAACGCGGAGGCCCCGGACCTGGTCTTCCTCACCGGCGACTACGTCACCCACAGCCCCAAGCCCCTGCCCCGCGTGCGCGACGTGCTCAGCGGCCTCAAGGGCCAGGTCTTCGTGGTGCTGGGCAACCATGACCACCAGGTGAACGCGCCCTACCTGCGCGAGAGCTTCGAGCGGCTGGGCTACACCGTCCTGCAGAACGAGCACCGCGTGGTGCACGTGAAGGGCGCCCCGGTGACGGTGCTGGGCGTGGACGACGGGCGCACGGGCCGAGACGACGTGGAGGCCACGTTCCGGGGCGCGCCGGAGTCCGGCACGCGGCTGGTGCTGGCCCACACGCCGCCCACGGTGGACAAGCTGCCGGCGCACGCGGGGCTGGTGCAGTTCTCCGGGCACACGCACGGCGGCCAGTTCATCGTGCAGGGGCTGACGGAGGCCATCTTCCGCCGCGCGGGGCAGCCCTACATCCGCGGCCACTACCACGTGAATGGCAACCAGCTGTACGTGAACCGGGGCCTGGGCTTCGGCTTCGGCGGGCCGTACCTGCGCCGGGGCAGCGAGCCGGAGGTCGCGTTCTTCACCCTGCGGGCCCAGGCGCACGTGGCCGTGGCCAGCTGAAGAAGCCCGCTGCCGAGCGCGCGAGGGCCCTCGAGCCTTCGCGCGCGTGAGGCTCGCGTCAGTGCCTCAACGGGGAGCCCAGCCGTCCACCGCCCAGGCCGCTCTCCTGTCGTCCTCCGCGCCGGAGGCTGAAGGGGCCCGAGCCGAAGTAGACGATGAAGAGCGCGCCTCCCGCCATGGAGAGGTTCTTCATGAAGTGGATGAGCTGATCCTGCGCCTGCACCGGGTCCGCGACGAGCCAGAAGCGGTGGACCATGAAGGCGGCCGTCACCAGGAAGATGGCGATGGCCGCGGCCCCCAGGCGCGCGAGCACACCGAGCAACACCGACAGCCCCCCGAGCACCAGCGCCGCGCCGGACACCAGCACCGCCCAGCGGGGCTCGGGCACGCCCGCGTTCTGGGCCACGGTCGTCAGCGCGTCGAGCTGGATGAAGTGGTTCAAGCCGCTGGTGATGAAGATGGCTGAGAACAGCAATCGAGCAAGCGGCACGAGCACTCCCATGGGATGGCCTCCTGTGTCCCACCAACGCCGGGGCGTGGAAGTCATTCTCAACCTGCCCATGACTTCCCGCGGGGCAGCCAGCGCCCGGCCTCCTGCCTGCCCTCCTTCAGGCCCTGGGGGCCGCCGCCGTGTGTCCCGGATAGCTGCGACAACACGCCACACGCGGGGGGCGGGCCGGGGGCGTAGGGTGCTCCTCGTCGTGAAAGCCCCACTCTCCCTCCTGTCCTCCCTGCTGGGCGCGGTGCTGGCCCTCGCGCCCGTGTCGTCCGCCTGGGCGTGTGCCACCTGTGCGTGTGGCGACCCCACGCTCATGTCCATGGGCACCGAGCAGCCGTTCTCGGGGCGGCTGCGCTTCTCCTCCACCCTGCGGGGCTGGGGGCACACGGTGGGACAGGACCACGTGGACGCGCTGCGGCTGCGCGAGGCGCGCATGGACGTGGCGGTGGCGTACGCCCCCCTGCCGTGGCTGTTCCTGTCGGCGACGCTGCCCCTGCAGGCGCGCGAGGTGCGCTCGGTGAGCCTGGCGCGCGAGCGGGGCTGGGGCGTGGGCGACGTGGAGCTGACGGCGAAGGCGTTCCTGTACCAGGACCGCGCGTTCTCCGCGGACCACCTCTTCAGCGTGCTCGTCGGCGTGAAGCTGCCCACCGCTCCGAAGCTGCGGCTGGAGGACGGGACGCTGATGGACCTGGACACGCAGCTGGGCAGCGGCTCGGTGGACCCGCTGGCGGGGCTCGCGTACCAGCACTTCCGGGGGAGCTGGTCGTTCCTGGCGAGCGCCACGGGCTTCCTCCCCACGCGCGGCATCCTGGGCTACCGGGCGGGCGCGTCGGTGCGCACGACGATGGCGGCGCAGTACCAGCCGGCGGAGCGGTGGGCCCTGCGGCTGGGGCTCGACGGGCGCATCGAGGCGGCGGCGGACATCGACGGCGAGAAGGAGGAGAACGGCGGGGGCGTCATCGGATATGCGTCTCCCGACATCCTCTTCAGTCCTCGGATGGACCTGGTGGTGGCCGCGGGTGTGCGGGTCCCCTTCTTCAACCGGCTCCGCGGTCGCGTGGCGCCCACTCCCATCGCGATGCTGTCCGTCGCGTACGACCTCTGACGCCATGCCCTCTGTCGTGAAGCCGTTCGTGCTGCTCGTGTGTCTCACCGGCTGTGGTGGCGGGGAGCGCATCGAGGGGATGCAGTTGAGCCTGGGGCTCACCACGGGCCGCGCGCGGAGCGTCCCGGAGGCGGCGGGGGCTCGCACGCTCGTCACGGACGAGGGGGCTCGCGCCACGCTCTCCGGGGCGCTCGTCACGCTGGGCAGCGTGGAGCTGTTCAGGTGCGAGGAGACGGGCCTTCGTCGGTGGCTGCGGGCGCTGTCGCCGGTGGGCACCGCGTGGGCGCACTCGACGACGAACGCGCTGCGGCTGGGCACGCCGCACGTGGTGTCCCTGGGGGAGTCGGACGGCGCGGTGGTGGCGCTCGGGGTGCTGCATCCTCCGCCGGGGCGCTACTGCCGGGCGCGGCTGACCTTCGAGCCGGCGGACTCGGACGCGGAGGGCCTGGGCGCGGCGCTCCAGGGCGCGCGGCCGGTGGACATGCTGGGGTTGAGCCTGCATGTCCGCGGGACGCTCGAGGACGGTGAGGCGCGCGACTTCGAGTTCGAGACGCGCGGGCGCTCGTCGGTGGACGTGGTGTTGGATGGGGTGGAGCTGTCGGAGGCCTCGCCGAGGGCGGAGCGGGTCTTCACACTGGCGTGGGATTCGTGGCTGGATGGCGTGGGCCCCGGCGAGTCGCCGCGCAACGTGGACATGCTGGGCAACGTGGCCCGATCCGCCTCGCTGCAACCTCCTGTCGTGCCATGACGCCTCCTGTCGCCAACGAGCCCGCCTCTCGCGCCCGCATCAACCTGGAGTGGCTCTTGCGGCTGCGCTGGGGCCTCTTGCTGGGGCAGGCGCTGGTCATCGCGCTGGCGGCGTACGGGCTGGAGCTGGCGCTGCCGGTGGCGGTGCTGGCGGGGCTGTTGGGGCTGGAGGCCGCGACGAACGTGGCGGTGCGCGCGTGGCTCGGCCGGGCCCGGGTGAGCGAGGCCACCATCGGCAAGCTGATGCTGTGGGACACGCTGGTGCTCACGGGCCTGCTGGCGCTCAGTGGTGGGACGCACAACCCCTTCACGACGCTGTACCTGGTGAACGTGGTGCTGGGCACGGTGCTGCTGCCGGCGCGGTGGATGTGGGGGCTGCTGGGCTTCACGTTGACGGCGTTCGGCTCGCTGTTCGTGTTGCAGGACGTGGAGCTGGTGCCGGAGCTGTCGCGTCCGGACCACGCGGCGCTGATGCGGCTGCACCTGAACGGCATGTGGGTGGCGTTCGCGGTGGCGGCGGGCTTCATCGTGTACTTCGTGCAGCGGGTGACGCGGGCGCTGGAGGAGCGCGAGGAGGAACTGGCGCAGGCGCGCGTGCAGCATGCGCGGCGGGAGAAGGTGGCCTCGCTGGCGACGCTGGCGGCGGGCGCGGCGCACGAGCTGTCGACGCCGCTGTCGACCATCGCGGTGGTGTCGAAGGAAGTGGAGCGGGCGCTGGCGTCGGCGGGGACGTCCGAGGCGGTGCGCGAGGACTTGAGGCTCATCCGGCAGCAGGTGGACCGCTGCCGCGACGTGCTGGTGCAGATGTCCGCGGACGCGGGGCAGACGACGGGCGAGGCCTTCCATCCGATGCCGCTGGGCAGGCTGGTGGAGGACTCGCTGGCGGAGCTGGCGGGGGTGGAGCGGGTGAAGGTGGAGCTGCCGACGGCGCTGAGCGGGCGGTGGGTGCAGGGGCCGCCGCGCGCGCTGGCGCGGGTGGTGCGCGGGTTGGTGAAGAACGCGCTGCAGGCGTCGCCTGCGTCCAAGGTGGTGGAGCTGCGGGTGGTGGAGGGCCAGGGCGGCGCGAGGCTGGAGGTGCGCGACGGCGGCGCGGGGATGCCCGCGGACGTGCTGGCGCGCGCGGGTGAGCCGTTCTTCACGACGAAGGCGCCGGGCGAGGGCATGGGCCTGGGGTTGTTCCTGGCGCGCACGCTGGCGGAGCAGCTCGGAGGTTCGCTGGAGCTGCGCTCCACGCCGGGACAGGGCACGGTGGCGAGCCTGGCGCTTCCGCTCGGTGTGCCCGTCGTCACGGAGGTGGCGTCATGAGCACCACGGTGGGTGATGGCCACCACCCGAGCCTCCTGCTCGTGGACGACGACGCGACACTGCGCGAGCGGCTCGCGCGGGCGTTCCGCGAGCGCGGATGGGAAGTGACGACGGCGGGCGACTACGACGAGGCGCTGACCGCCGCGAAGCGCGAGTCCCCCGAGTACGCGGTGGTGGACCTGCGCATGCCCGGACGCAGCGGGCTGGAGGTGGTCAAGGACCTGCTCGCAGTGGACGCGTCCACCAAGGCCATCGTGCTCACGGGCTATGGGAGCATCGCCACCACGGTGGATGCCATCCGCCTGGGCGCGGTGAACTACCTGCCCAAGCCCGCGGACGTGGACGACATCCTCGCGGCCTTCGCGCGGGCCAGCGGTGAGCCCTCGCTCGCCGCGCCCGAGACCTTCGAGGCACCGTCACTCGCGCGCGCGGAGTGGGAGCACATCCACCGCGTGCTCGCGGACTGCGCGGGCAACATCTCCGAGGCCTCGCGCAAGCTCGGCATCCACCGCCGCTCGCTCCAGCGCAAGCTCCAGAAGTACCCGCCCGCACGCTGACACGAGCGGAAAAGATGCCCCGGCCCCTACCACGGCTCCACCGTGGACTTGGTCGTTTCGGGAACCTGCCCTATAGAGCACTTCAGGAGGACTTGAGAGACTCTCGGAGGCGACGATGTTCGAGCGGCTGGAACTCCACCACGTCGGGCCAGCCCCTGAAATCGTCTTCGATTTCACGCGAAGGCTCAATCTCATCACCGGCGACAACGGGGTGGGGAAGACCTTCATTCTGGACGTTGCCTGGTGGGCACTCACCCGCTCGTGGGCAGGACATCCAGCGGCTCCGCATCGCGGACACGGCATCAAGCCGCGCATCGCCTTCCAATTGGAGGGGAAGCGCAAGCCCGTCAACTACTCCAGTGAGTTCGATTTCAAGGCCCAATCATGGGCATTGAAAGGAGGGCGTCCCCCTGATCCCGGATTGGTTCTCTATGCCCGGATCGACGGCTCGTTCTCCGTGTGGGACCCCACGAGAAACCACTGGCCAAGCGCTCACGCATTGGGGATGGACGCACCGGATCGCCCTGCTGCGTATCTCTTCGCTCCCCAGGACGTCTGGAACGGACTCAAACCCGAGGGCAAGTTCCTCTGCAACGGGCTCATCGCGGATTGGGCCTCATGGCAGGGTCGCGGCAACGAGGCCTATCAACAGCTCTGCCAGGCCCTCATCGCACTCTCCCCCTCTGACTCAGAGCGCCTCGTTCCCGGGGACCTCACCCGAATCAGCCTGGAGGACGTGCGCGACATACCAACACTGCGCACAAGCTACGGCCAGGAAGTTCCCGTGGTCTATGCGTCGGCAGGCGTCAGGCGCATCATCTCCCTGGCCTATCTGCTCGTCTGGACGTGGCAGGAGCATTTGCAAGCCAGCCGGTTGATGAACCAGGAGCCAACCCGGTCCATCACCTTCCTTATCGACGAGGTGGAAGCGCACCTACACCCTCGTTGGCAGCGAACCATCCTCCGTTCCATCCTCCAGACCATGTCAGCCCTGACAGGGGCGGGTAACGTCGACGTACAGGTCCTCGCGGTCACCCACTCTCCGTTGCTGCTGGCCTCGCTGGAGCCACTCTTCGATATCCACCAGGACTCGCTCTGGAACCTCAACCTCCAGGACGGTGCCGTGGTCCTCCGTAGGGAGCCCTGGCAGCGTCGAGGCGACGCGAACTCCTGGCTGGTCTCGGAAATCTTCGACCTCCGCGAGCCGCGCTCCCTCGAGGCCGAACAGGCCATGCAACGGGCGGAGACCTTGATGGAACAGTCGTCGAAGGGCGTTTCCTTCGAGGCGTTCATCCAGGTCCGGGATGCGCTGCGCGCAAGCCTCCCAGACGTGGACCCCTTCTGGATGCGATGGAGGTTCTGGGCTCGAGAGGCAGGGCTCGAAAAGTGATTCGCGTCGCGAAGCAACCAGAGCCGACCTCGCCCGGGTTCGACTTCGACGGACAGGTCCGTCAACCCGGATTGAGCGCTCTCGCCGAGTTGACTGGCAAGCCCCAGACGTTGCGAAGACGCGGGCGAAAAATCAAGCAGCGCGCCGCGCGTCTCGAGGATCTCTCCTCCGACGACCTTCGAGACTACCCCTACTGGACGCGCGCGCTGGAGGCCTTGCATGAGTCCTATGGCGGCATCTGCGCCTATGCCTGCTTCTACATCGAGCCGCTCTGCGGCCCGACCGTAGACCACTTCGTGGCCATCATCAGCACGAAGCTCCAGGACGCCTACGAGTGGGGCAACTACCGGCTGGCCTGCTCGTTGATGAACGCACGCAAGCGGGAGTTTCCCGACGTCCTGGACCCCTTCCTCGTCGAGGACGGCTGGTTCGTCCTCAACCTGGGCACCTTCAAGGTGGAGCCCGCCCCTGGGCTTCCCACCGAGACGGCGACACGGGTCCAGGCGACCATCGACCGACTGGGGCTAACCTCTCGCGAATACCGGAACATGTGTCGTCGTTACTTCGACGACTATTGGAATCCGCCAGACCCCAGGCGGCCCATTCCACTTTGGTTCCTGGAACGAGAGGCACCCTTCCTCGCCAGGGAGTTGCGGCGCCAGAACAGGATTCGACCCGAGGACACAACACCTGACGGTGAAGCTTCGCGGCCTACCGGGTAGCCCGCGCTCACGGATACGTCACGCTGAACGTCACCGGCCCCTTCAGGTACTTCAAGCCCTCGGAGGAGCGGCACCCCTTCTCCACGTCCGCCGTCAGGTACGTGGTGGTCCGCACCGCGGTGGCGCCCTGGAACTTGCCCGACAGCACCTTCCCCGTCTGCGTCACCAGCGTCGTCGCCTCCTGCACGGACACGTGGGACTGCCCCATCAACACCGTGGACGTCTCCGCCGTGTTCCACGTCACCACCTGCCGGCCCGCCCCCGCGCGCGACAGGTCCGCGCACGACAGCCCTCGCACCAGGCTCGGCGTCTCCGAGCCCAGCGTCGCCGACGTCACCGCCGAGCCCAGCACCGTCACACACCCGCTCACGCTCGCCAGGAACGACACCTCACTGTCCCCCGGCGCCCCCTTGAGCCCCGTGCCGTACTTCGCCTCGCCCAGCCCGAGCGGACAGGTGATGAGCACCTTCTCCAA
>NZ_SRLW01000393.1:0-7708 GCF_006518215.1 Myxococcus sp. AB025B | reverse complement strand
AGGCCAGGAGGCGCCATGGAAGGGGCGTTTCTAACCGTCCTGACCTCGCGAGGCGAGCGTGGATCTCACGTCCAGGGCGGGGGCCAAGGCGCCGCGTGGCGCTTCCTGGTCGACTTCGGTGACGGGCCCACCGCCACGCCGGGGTGGAACAACCTCCACTCCGGCTCCACCCGTTCGTCGTTGAGCAACCGGGTGGACGGCGCGGGGGTGGGCTCGGGGCCGTCGCTCCAGCTGACGGACGGGTTCTGGCAGGGCTGGACGGGCGCCTGCAGCGGCGGCACCACCGCGAGCACCGGCTATCCCGCGTCGGCCACGCGGGACACGTTCTTCCTCGGCACCAACGAGGGGACGACGGACACGCAGGCGCAGGTCCGCCTCTGTGGGCTGGCCATCAACGGCACCTGGCTTCCCGCAGCGCTCGGACGCGAACGCCCGACAGGTCGCCGCCATCGTTCCCTTCTCGGGAGGGCGCGTCCACAGCGTGAACGGCGTGTCGCGCATCTGCCGGCTGGCCACCGAGGACGTGCCCGTGTGGACCTTCCACGCGGCGGACGACGGCACGGTGCACGTGAGCGACACGGCTGCGGCGGTGAACGGCCTCAACGCCTGCTCGCCCCCGTCGGCGCCGGTGGTGACGCGCTACGAGAACGTGGGGCACGAGGCCTACTCCCGGGCCTATTACACGGACCACACGTACCACTCCCCGAACCTCTACGAGTGGCTGCTCGCGCAGCCGCGTCCGTAGGGGATGACCCGAGGCCCCGCTGCTCGTACGGAGCGGGGCCTCCGCGCCTGCTGGACGCGCCGCCGGAAGTCGAGGGTGTCCACGGTGAGCCGCGACGCGTTCTGGCGGGCCGCCGTGCGTGGGGTGACGGCCGCTGCTTCGACGGACCCGATGGGGCCAGCTCAGCTCGTGCCCTGGTCTGACGCCAGCCGGGGCAGCACGGCGATGAACGTCGTACCCTGGCCGTCCTGGGACGTCACGTCGACGGTGCCCCCGTGGGACTCGACGATGTGCTTCACGATGAAGAGCCCCAGGCCGATGCTGCGCCCCGTGTTGCTGTCCGCCGTGCGGGCGCGCTGGAGCGGACGGAAGAGGCGCGCGCGGGCGTCGTCGGGAATGGGCGGTCCCTCGTTGTGGACGGACAGGACGACGCGCGGTGCTTCGCCTTGGACACGCACCGTCACGCGCGAGCTGGCGGGGCTGTATTGGAGCGCGTTGCTCACCAGGTTACCCAGCACCTGGGCGATGCGGTCCGAATCCCACTCACCGAAGGCATCCCCGTCCGACTCCACGCGCAGCTCCCGCTCCGGGTGGCTCATCTGCAGCTCCTCAATCACCTGCTGTGACAGCTCATGCAGGTCCACGGGCCGCCGGTGGATGGGCAGACCTCCGCCCAGGCGCACCTGGGTGAAGTCCAGCAGGTCATGCGTCATCCGCACCGCGCGCTCCGCCGAGGCCTGGATGCGCAGCACCGAGCGCAGGTTGCGCTCGCTCAGCTCCTCCCGCCGGGCCAGCACCGACGCTCCCAGTTGAATCGCGCTGAGCGGGTTTCGCAGGTCATGGCTGACGATGCCGATGAGCTGCTGCTCGAACTCCGCGCGCCGGCGCGTCTCGGCCTCCTGGCGCTTCTGCTCGGACAGCTCGTGCGCGATGACGGCCACGCCCACCGGCTGGCCCGTCCGGGCGTGGGTGAGGGTGGAGATGGCGTAGCGCACGGGCAGCCGCGCCCCCGTCCGGAGGTTTCGCGCCTGCAGCTCTCCCTCCCAGCGCCCCTTCGTCGCCACGCCGGGCAGGAGCGTGTCCTGGACGAAGGGACGGTCCTCCTCGGGGAAGTAGTCCAGCAGGGACGTGTGGCGCGCCGCTTCCTGTCCCGCGACGCCGAGCAGCCGCTGACCGGCCTCGTTGAGATACGTGATGCGGCCCTCGGTGTCCGCGATGCCAATCGCATCCGAGCTCTGCTCCACCACGACGGCCAGGGCCTGCCGCGCCTGCTCGACCTGGCGCTTCTCCTCGCGCGCCCTGGCCACGGCGAGGTTGCCCTCCACGCGCGCGAGCAGCTCCCGCGCGGAGAAGGGCTTCACCAGATAGTCATTGGCGCCCGCCTCCAGCCCCTCGACGGTGGCCTCCTCACCCGCCCGGGCCGACAGCAGGATGACGGGGAGGTCCGCCGTGACGGGCGAGGCCCGCAGCGCGCGCAGCAACCCGAAGCCATCCATCCCCGGCATCATCACGTCGCTGAGCACCAGGTCCGGCCGTCGGGCCCGCACCTGCTCCAGCGCCTCATGCCCGTTGGCGGCCGTCTCCACCGCGTAGCGTCCGCCCAGCAGGCGCTGGACGTAGTCGCGCATGTCCACGTTGTCATCCACCACGAGCACCGTCGCGCTGGCATGGGGCGTCCGGTCCTCACGGCGCGCAAGCGGGGGCGCCTCGTCGTCGGTGACCTCGATGGAGGCCGGAGCCTCCAGCCACGTCCGCGCTTCGCTCACGAAGGCCCGGAGGTGGGTGGTGTGGCCTGGCTCCTGGGGCTTCAGGTGCCCGGCGGGCAGGTGCGCATGGCCCAGGGGCAGCCCCACGGTGAAGGTGCTGCCATGTCCCTCCACGCTGCGCACGGCGAGCCTGCCCCCGTGCAGCTTCACCAGCTCCTGCACCAGCGCGAGCCCGATTCCGCTGCCCTCGTAGCTGCGCCCGTGCGCGCCCTGCACGCGGTGGAAGCGCTCGAAGATGCGCGGCAGCTCCGCTTCGGGGATGCCGGTGCCGGTGTCCGTCACCGACACCTCCACCCCGTCGTCCTTCGCCGCGCACGCGACGCGAATCTCCCCGGCCAGCGTGAACTTGAAGGCGTTGGAGAGCAGGTTGAGGATGACCTTCTCCCACAGCTCGCGGTCCACCCAGACGGGCTCGGGGAGGGGCTCACACGACACGACGAGCCTCAGGCCGGCGCGCTCCACGGTGGAGCGGAAGGCGCTGGCCAGGTCCGCCGTGAGCGCGCCCAGGTTCGTGGGCGCGAAGGAGGCCCGCGTCCGGCCCGCCTCGATGCGCGAGAAGTCGAGCAGCGTGTTGACCAGCTTCAAGAGCCGCAGCCCGTTGCGGTGCACCGTCTCCTGGCGATGCCGCTGGCGGGGCCCCAGCGGCTCCTCGACGTCGCGCAGGCCGTCCTCCACCGGGCCCAGCATCAGCGTGAGCGGCGTGCGGAACTCGTGCGAGACGTTGCTGAAGAAGGTCGTCTTGGCCCGGTCCAGCTCGGCCAGGGCCTCCGCGCGGCGGCGCTCCTCCGCATGGGCCCGCGCGGTGGCCACCGCCGTCGTCACGCCGCTGGCCACCAGCTCCAGGAAGCGGCGATAGGCCGCGTCCAGCGCCCGACGGGGGCTGATGCCCAACACCAGGAAGCCCAGGGGCAGGGCTTGTCCGGGACGGGGCATGGGCAGCACCACCACGGACGTGGTCGGCTCGGGCCAGGGGCCTCCGGGCAGCGGACCCAGCGGCTCGGGGAGCTGCTCGAGTCGCAGCGCCTCTCCGGTGCGCGCCACGTGGCCCAGGGGCCAGGTGTCCGGGCGGGGCTCCTCGTCCAGGGGGATTCGGGCGGGGGCCGCGCGGCTGTCCGACGGCAGGCCGCTGAGCGCCACGAGGCTCGCCGTGCGCTCCGCGTCGTCGGTGAGGTAGAGCAGCGCGAGCGGCACGTCGTTCAGGTTGCCCGCGAGCACGCGCGCCATCTCCCGGCACGTGAGCTCCGGCGTCGCTTGTCCCAGGGCCGCGGCGCTCAGCTCGGAGAGCGTGCGCAGCCTGCGCTCGTTGAGCACGCGCTCGGTGGTCTCGGTGAGCGCGGCGAAGATGCCGCCCACGCCGCCGGACTCGTCGCGGATGGGGTTGTGGCTGTAGGAGAAGTAGCACTCCTCCACGTAGCCGTTGCGGTCCAACGGCATCATCAAATCTTCCACGCGGATGGGCTCGCCGGTGGCCTGGATGCGCTCCCAGCCGGGGGCGAGCATGGTGTCCCACACCTCCGGCCAGGTGATGGAGGCCTCCTGTCCCAGCGCGGCGGGGTGCTTCGTCGCGACGCAGATGGGACGGTAGGCGTCGTTGTACATCTGCACGTAGCGCGGGCCCCACGCCAGGTAGAGCGGGTAGTTGGACGCCAGGACGATGCCCACCGTGGTGCGCAGGGACTGCGGCCAGCGCTCCACCGGGCCCAGGGGCGTCTTCTCCCAGTCGATGCGTCGGAGCAACGCGCCGCACTCGCCGCCGCCGCGCAGCACCTCCTCCACGACTCGGGGGCCCCTCATCGCGCCAGTCCTCCCGCGGCGCTCTCACCCGACACCCGGCGGGGCAGGTGCACCGTGAAGGTGGCGCCCTGGCCCGGCGCGCTGCGCACGTCGATGGTGCCCCCCATGGCCCGGACGTTCTGCCGGGTGACGTACAGCCCCAGGCCCAGGCCGCCGTAGTGGCGTTCGGAGACGGCGCGCTCGAACTTCTCGAAGATGCGGTCCATGGCCTCCGGCGGGATGCCGATGCCTTCGTCCCGGATGCTGAACCAGGCGTGCTCCGCGGTGCGTCCGGTCCGCAGGTGGACGGGGTGGCCCTCGCCGTACTTGAGGGCGTTGGAGAGCAGGTTCGACACGGCCTGCTCCAGCCGCGCGCGGTCCCACTGGCCCACCACTTCGCCCAGCTCCGTGTGGATGGGGGTGCGGGTGCGCTGGGATTCGGCGTTGAAGCGCAGGGCCACCTCGTGGAGCAGCGCGCCCAGGTCCACCGGCTCCGGCTCCAGGCGCAGCTGGCCTCCGCTGATGAGCGTGACGTCGAGCAGCTCGCCCACCAGCGTGGACAGGCGCTTCACCTGTCGCTGCATGACCTCCAGGTCCGCGGGCAGCCGCTCCTGCAGCTCTTGACGGCGGCCTTCCCGGGCCACGCGGGCCAGCGTCTGGAGCTTCAGGTGGAGCGGCGTCAGGGGCGTCTTGAGCTCGTGGCTGGCCACGGCGAGGAACTCGTCGCGAATCCGGATGGCCTCGTCCATGGCGGACAGCAGTCGCTCTCTGTCTTGTTCGACCTGTTTGCGGTCGGAGATGTCGATGACCGAGCCGATGTAGCCCAGGAACTCGCCCGCCGGTCCGAAGCGGGGGCTGGCCGAGTCGATGGCCCAGCCGTACTGGCCGCTCCTGTGTCGCAGCCGGTAGTCGAGCTGGAAGGGGAGGTGCTCGGCGTTGGCGGCGAGGAAGACGGCGCCCGCGCGCTCGGCGTCGTCCGGATGCACGGCGCCGAGCCAGCCGAAGCCCAGGCCCTCGGCCTCCGTCTGCCCGGTGAACTCGTACCAGCTGCGGCTGAGATACAGAGAGCGGCCGGTGACGTCCGTCACCCAGAGCATGACGGGGGCGTGGTCCGCCATGTTCCGGAAGCGGGCCTCGCTCTCCTGGAGGGCGCGTTGGGACGCCTTCTGGGCGGTGACGTCCCGCATGGTGACGAAGACCCGGTCGCTGCGCTCCGGCGAGGGCCGGGTCAGGGTGAGCATGACGTCGACGTGGCGGCCTCGCAGCGTCTTGAGCACGGTCTCCAGCTCCAGGCGCGTGCCGCCTTCCCAGAACATGACGAGCTCGTCGGTGAATGCCGCGGCCGTCTCCGGGAGGAAGACGCGGGAGAGGGACAGGCTGCCCATCACCTCGTCACGGCCGCGCGCCTCGAGCAGGCGGGCGGTGGCCTCGTTCACGTCCAGGACCTCCACCCAGCCCGCGGCCTCCATCACGAAGCCGGGATGCTCCGCGAGCCAGGCGCGCAGGTCCGTGACGCCCGATGCGCGCAGGGCGTCGAGCGCGTTCGTCACGGCGGTGAAGTCCTCCACCCAGAGGGAGACATCCACTGCGTCGAAGAGCTCCGCGTCCCGTGTGCCCCTGGCTGTTCCAGCCCCACCCAAATGTGCCTCCTCGGTACCCCGCTCGCGTGGCCCTGGGTTATCAGCCCGGCCGGGTCGGCCGTGTCACAAAGATTCTGGAGTCGCCAGGAGTCAACGAACAGGCAGCTTCCGGGCGTCCACCGCTCGGACGCCTCCTCGGTGGGCCGGCGCCGGACGCCCGCCCGGACGCCCGGGAGGCCGGGCCTGGCTCCGCGTGGCGCGGAGGCGCACGGACGATGCGATGCGCGTGCGCTCCCGTGTCCGCGACGCGGTGGAATGACTTGTCATTGATAGGGATTGGAGGACGAGGCTGGAGAGGGCAGGGGCCCGCCCACGCGCTGGTTTCGGGTGACCCCCGTGGCGCGAGGCACTAAGAGGGGCCTCCATGTCCCGTCCCTGGGCGACATACGCGCTGCTCTTGCTGGGCTTCTTCTCGGTGCTGGCGGCGTTCCCCGTCTACACCCCCTTCGACTCCAAGCTGACGCTCCCCACCACGTTGTCGCTCCTGCGCGAGGGGAACATCGCCCTGGACGAATACGCGCCCACCTTCCAGGTGCACCAGAACGGCCTCTTCGAGCGCGACGGCCACTACTGCAACTACTTCCCCCTGGGCCCCTCGCTCGTCGCCGTGCCCATGGTGGCGCTGGTGGATGGCTTCGTGCGGCTCGTCACCCCTGTGGGCGGCCTCCACCCGTCCCTGGGCAGGTCCCTGGCCCACTGGCGCCACCTCCACGACACCACCGGCCTGGTGGACCTGAACGCGTGGAACGAGCCGCAGCGCTACTTCGCCTCCGCGGTCACGGCCCTGGCGGGTGTCGCCATGTTCGTGCTCGGCATGTCGCTGAAGCTGTCCCGCCGTCGCGCGCTCCTGCTCTCCGCCGTCTTCGTCTTCTGCACGCCGCTGCTCTCCACCGCCAGCCGCGCCTTGTGGCAACACGGCCCCTCGCTCCTGTTCCTCACCCTGTCGCTCGTCTGCCTCGTGCGCGCACGGGACAATCCCGCCGTCGTCGGCTGGGCGGGCCTCCCGCTGGCGCTCGCCTACGTGATGAGGCCGACCAACGGGCTGTCCGTGCTGCTCTTGTCGCTCTACGTCGTGTGGACCTACCCGCGTCAGGCCTGGCGGTTCTTCGCGAGCGCGCTCCTGGTGGCCATCCCCTGGGTGGCGGTGAACCAGGTCCACTACGGCTCCGTGCTCGCGCCCTACTACGAGCCGCAACGCCTGGAGTGGTCCTCCTCGCGCGTGGCCGAGGCCCTGGCCGGCAACCTCGTGTCCCCCGGCCGCGGGTTGTTCGTCTTCACCCCCGTGCTGCTCTTGAGCGCCTGGGGCCTGTGGCTGGACGTGCGCGCCCGGACCTTCACCCGCCTGCACGCCGTGCTGCTCGCGGTGGTGGCGCTGCACTGGTTCTCCATCTCCACCTTCCCGCACTGGTGGGGAGGGCACTCGTATGGCCCGCGCTTCTTCACGGACATGGTGCCCTACCTCGTCTTCTTCCTCGTCCCCGTGGTGCGCTCGCTCCAGTGGAAGGGCCCCGAGGCCCGGCGCGGACTGACGGCCACCTTCGCGGTGCTGGCCACGCTGAACCTGCTCATCCACATCCATGGCGCCAGCTCGCGCGCCGTGTATCGCTGGAACAGCCTGCCGCTCGACGTGGACGAGCACCCGGAGCGGCTCTGGGATTGGGCAGACCCCCAGTTCCTCGGCCGCCGCTGAGACACAGGGCCCCCCGTGCCCTGGTTGGCTGGGGGGCGCTGTCCTATCCTCGCGTGGTGCATCCCCGGTGCACCGCACCCTGTCCCAGGAGCCCCGCCCGTGCCGACGTCCGCCC
>NZ_SRLW01000392.1:0-7744 GCF_006518215.1 Myxococcus sp. AB025B | reverse complement strand
CTTCCAGGCGCGGAGGGCGGGCTCGCGCGGGCGGGTGGGCTTCAGGGAAGATGCGCGAGGTGGCCTCCACCAGCGCGAGGACGGCATGGACCTGGAAGAGTTGCGAGCCTTCGTGGGCGTGGCGGAGACGGGCTCGTACCTGGAGGCGGCGGAGGTGCTGGCGGTGTCGCGCACCACGCTGCGCAGGCGCGTGGAGGCGCTGGAGGCCCGCGCGGGCGTGGCGCTGCTCACGAGCACCCGGACGGGCATCGTCCTGACGGAGGCGGGGGCCCTGCTCGCGCGCCGGGGCCGCTTGATGATGCAGGAGACAAGCGCGCTGGTGGCGTCGCTGCGCGAGGTGGGGCACACGCCCTCCGGCACGCTGCGGGTGGTGCTGCCGGTGGGGATGCCGCCGCACCTGCTGGCGCCGCTCTTCGGACTCTTGAGGACCACCTATCCCCAGCTGCGCGTGCACGCGCGCTTCAGCGAGCACCCCTTGTCGGAGTCGCTGGAGGACGTGGACCTGGCGGCGCACTTCGGCGACGCGCTGCCCCGCGGGCCGTGGCTGTCGCAGGTGGTGCTGCGCGTGCGCGAGGGGCTGTGGGCCAGCGAGGCCTACCTGCGCCAGCGTGGCGTGCCCACCTCCGTGGAGGACCTGAAGGCGCACGAGCTGTTCTGCTGGCAGGCGCCCGGTGACGACGCGAGCGTGTGGCCCACGCTCACGGGGGCCCCGTTCCCGGTGGCGCCCGCGCTCATCTCCACCGACATCCACTTCGTCCGTGTGTGTTGTCTGGCGGGGCAGGGCATCGGCCTGATTCCCAGCGTGGAGCTGCCGGACCCGGCGGGAGGGGACGCGCTGGTGGCGGTGCTCCCGGACGTGGTGGGCCGGGTGCGTCCCTTGAGGCTGAGCGTGCCGGAGGCCCTGAGCGAGATTCCCAAGGTGCGCCAGGTGCTCACGCACATCCGCCAGTTCCTCGAGCCGCTGTGATGGGGCGGGCGGCCATCGGGTGGCCATCTTCGGCCATCCGCGCGCCCTCGCATCCACGCTACGCCAGGAGCGTCTCATCCCCGCCCTGGAGCCCGCCATGCGTCCGTTGCTGATGTCGCTCGTGTCGACCTGTGTCCTCGTGTCCTCGGCCCACGCCAAGGACCCCGCGCTCGGCGCGAGCACCTTCACCGTCTACGAGGCGTTCCTCAGCCCCGCGCAGGAGCCGGGTGAGGAGTCGGAGGTGCCCAAGCTGTTGGAGAAGAGCCTGGGCGCCACCGCGCCCTCGACGCCGCGCGAGGCGCGCAAGTCCCGCGGGCACGGCGTGCTGCGCTTCAGCAAGGATTTGACCCGGGCCTACGTGGAGGTGGAGATGACGGGCGTCAATCCCGCGGACATCCTCATGTTCCACATCCACTGCGGGCCGCCCGGGGTGCTCGGGCCGGTGGTGGTGGACTTCGGGGAGCTGGGCAACCTGTCGAAGACGCTCGCCAACGGGCGCTGGTCCGTGGAGCTCACCAACGCCAACGTCACCTTCGTCAAGGAGATGAAGGGCATCAAGCCCGGGCTGCCGGAGAGCTGCCCCGCGGAGCTGGGGTTCCTCGCCCAGACGCGGACGCTGGCCAGCCTGGAGTCCCTGGCGCGCAAGGGCGTGCTCTACTTCAACCTGCACACCAAGGCGCATACCTATTACGGGGAGATGCGCGGACAGCTCTACGCCGCGCAGCCCTGAGCGCTCCGCGCCGCCGGCGCAATCGTCTGGCTTTTCGTTCGATATGCGGGAGGGGCCCCGGACGTTTGGACTCCAGGGGCCGGAACACATGAACGAGGAGCTTCATGACGAACCGGTGGAAAGGTGGCGCGCTCTGGGTCCTGCTCTGCGCTGGGATGGGGAGCGCGTGTTCCCGCGAGCTGGATGACGTGGTGAAGGTGCCCGTGGAGCAGGGGCCCTCCCACCGACTGGAGGACCACGGGGATTGGTCCGCCGAGCCGCTCGCCGCCTGCCCGGTGCTCCCCGCCGGGAGCACGAGCGCCGCGTGCGGCACGCTGGAGTCCTTCGACCTGTCGGCCTGCTCGCGCGACAGCCTGGGGGCGGTGCGGGGCGCGGGCATCTTCACCCTGCATGTCATTGGCAATGACATCCAGACGAACGACAACAGCCAGGGCACCGGGGCGGTGCGCATCCTGGAGGATGGGCGCGTGCTCCAGGATGGCGTGCCCTTCCCGGAGTCGCGCCTGGATGAGAACACCTTCTTCGCCTCGCGCGGCGGCACGCTCCCGGATGGGCGGGCGTACCGGACGTCGATGGTGGGGTGCAAGGCGGAGGGCTCGACGCGGATGACGGGCTGCTTCGTGAACTGCCTGGGGGGCGCGCCGGCGTTCCAGGGCACCTTCGAGCTGGAGAAGGTCCGCCGGCGCGAGGGCGAGGCGGAGGGCTCCAAGCTGGAGCTGGTGGGCGAGGGCGTGGTGCCCCAGGGCACGGTGGCCGACGTCTTCGTCACCAAGGGCCACGCCTACGTGGTGTCGCTGGAGGATGCGTTCAAGGGGCCCGGTGGGCTCTATGTGTTCGACCTGGCGGACCGCGAGGCGCCCCGGCTGGTGAGGAACGTGTTCTTCCCGGGGGACAGCTACTGGAACGGGGTGTGGGCCAAGGACGACGCGCTCTACGTGGCCAGCGCGGCGCGGGGGCTGCTCGTGTTCGACATCTCGGACCCGGCGGACCCGGTGCTGGTGAGCGCGTTGCCGGGCGGGGGGGCGGTCAACGTGCACACCGTCTTCGTGGCGATGGACCGGCTGTATGCGATGTCCATCTCGCCGGCGCCGGTGACGCTCATCTTCGACGTGAAGAACGCGCGGGAGCCGGTGCTGCTCGGCCGCTACGCGGACCCGAGCGTCAATCCCAGCGTGGCCTCCTTCCCGCATGACGCCACGGGGTGGGGCAACCGGCTGTTCGTGAATCACTGGCGCGCGGGCCTGCTGATGCTCGACGTGAGCGACCCGGCGAACGTGGTGAAGGTGGGGGAGTATGTCTATCCGCGCTCCACCAGCCACACCAACCGCTGGCACTACGTGAACAACCGCCTCATCGTCTTCGAGGGCGGCGAGGACTGGGGGGCGCACGTGCGGGCCATCGACATGACGGACCCGAAGGACCCCATCCTCGTGGGGGAGTACCGGCTCACCCCGGGCGTCTCCGTGCACAACATGGAGCTGAAGGGGAATCGGCTCTACCTGAGCCACTACCAGCACGGCGTGCGGGTGCTGGACGTGTCGCGGCCCTCGGAGATGAAGGAGGTCGCCTACTACAACACCTGGCGGGAGACGGACCGGGCGCGGGGGTTGATGTTCTTCGACGGTGCCATCGGCGTGCGCATCCCGGATGACGGCTACGTGTATGTCATCGACACCTCGCGGGGCCTGCTCATCTTCGAGGAGGTGGAGTAGCGGTGGGGTCCTCCGGATGACTGGCATGGTCTCGCGCGGGCCTCCTGGCCTAGGCTCGCGCGGGGCGCCGGGTCATTCGAAGTCGGGAGCCGGAGAGATGGGCTCGATGAAGCGTTACGGGTGGATGGTGGTGTTGCTGCTCGCGGGCGGCTGCGGTTCGCGTCACCACGGGCCGACGGTGCACGAGCGCCGGGCGGCGATTCGCGCCGAGCATGAGCGGAAGTACGGCGGCGAGGGCTTCCAGTCCACGCACTGGGGCATGTCGCGCGCGGAGGTGCGGGCGCTGTACCCGGAGGCGCTGGTCACGGCGCGCGAGGACCTGGTGGTGTCGACGACGCTCGCGGAGCGTCCGGCCCGGGTGTTCTTCCTCTTCGCGGGCGACAAGCTGGGCTCGGTGTTCGTGCGCTTCGCGACCCCCGAGGTCCTGCGGGACGAGCACCAGCAGATGGTGGAGGTGCTGAACGCGAAGTACGGACGGCCCCGGAAGCGCGGCTCGTCGCGCCGCGTGTTGAAGTACCGCGAGTCCATCGACCTGGCGTGGCTGCTTACCAAGACGTCGCCGCCCGCGGCTGTGTGGGAGCCCGCGCGCCGGGGTTCCGCGTTCGGGACGAGCGAGGCACCTGCGGAGGCGATGTCCTCGCCGCCGCTCGTGGAGGAGTCGGGGCGGGTGACCGTGGCGACTCCCGTGGAGGGCCAGGCGTCGGGAGGACAGGCGAGGAGCGCGCGGGCGCAGGCGACGGGAGGACAGGCGGAGAGCGCGGCGTCCGCGCAAGCTCCGGCGATGGAGGGACGAGCGGGGAGCGCGGCATCCGCGCAGGCTCAGGCGACGGGAGGACAGTCAGGGAGCGCGGCGTCCGCGCAGGCTCCGGCGACGGGAGGACGAGCGGGGAGCGCGGCGCCCGCGCAGGCTCAGGCGACGCGAGGACAGTCAGGGAGCGCGGCGCCCGCGCAGGCAAGCGGAGGTCCGGCGGACGACGCGACGGCCTCATCGCGCGAAGAGGCTTGGGAGGGCGAGGAGCAGATGGGCGCGCCGCCGCTCGTGGCCGTCGAGCAGGACGCGATGGACGAGGCGCCGCCTCCGCTCGTGGAGGCCCAGGTGGACGAGGACGACCGGCCCGACGCGTATGAGGACATCGAGGAGGAACCCACTTCTCCGGAGCCGGAGATTCGCGCGTCCCGGAACGGCTACGTCGTCGTCGCCCGCTGGAAGGCCCCGGAGACGGCGGTCCGGCTCCTGGGCTACCAGGTGGCGAGAGACCGGCTGCTGACGCTGCTCTACGAGAGCGACGCCTACGGCGAGGAGATTCGCGAGGAGATGGGGAGGCGGCTCGCCGCGGAGCTGCGCAAGCAGGCCCGCGACTTCTAGCGGACAGTGACGGCGGACCCCGAAGCACTCCCTGCTTCCCGCCGCGCGAAAGACATGGTTCCTCCCGGCTTTCGTCACGGAAGTCCGGCCGGGAGGAGTCACATGCGCATCCAGGGTTCGAAGGTCGCCCTCGTCACCGGGGCATCGCGAGGCATCGGCGCGGCGGTCGCGGAGCGGCTCGCGCGGGACGGCTTCAGCGTCATCGTGAACTACTCACAGTCCTCCGCGCCCGCGGAGGCGCTCGTGCGTGACATCGAGCGGGCCGGCGGCAAGGCCCTGGCCGTGAAGGCGGACATCAGCAAGAGCGCCCAGGTGCGCGGCATGTTCGACGCGGCCGAGAAGGCCTTCGGCGGCGTGGACGTGCTGGTCAACAACGCGGGCATCATGACGCTCTCGCCCGTGGCGGACATGGAGGACTCCGCCTTCGAGCGGCTCGTCGCCGTCAACCTCCAGGGCACCTTCAACACCCTGCGCGAGGCCGCGCGTCGGCTGCGCAAGGGCGGGCGCATCATCAACTTCTCCTCCAGCGTGGTGGGCCTGCTGCAGCCCACCTACGCCGTCTACGCGGCCACCAAGGCGGGCGTGGAGGCAATGACGAGCGTGCTGGCCAAGGAGCTGCGCGGCCGCGACATCACCGTCAACGCCGTGGCCCCGGGCCCCACCGCCACGGACCTGTTCCTCGACGGCAAGCCCCAGGAGGTCGTCGACCGGCTGGCGAAGCTGGCCCCGCTGGAGCGGCTGGGGCAGCCCGTGGACATCGCGTCGGTGGTCTCCTTCCTCGCGGGCCCCGACGGCGCGTGGGTCAACGGTCAGGTGCTGCGCGCCAACGGCGGCATCATCTGACGCGGAGTGCCCGCGTCACGGCGAGCCGTGCACGTCGACATAGGCGCGCTGGGCCGGCACGGACACGAGCCGGCCCTCCGGCATCACGTACGCGGTGAGTCGCCCGCCGTACACGCAGCCCGAGTCGAGCCCCACGGCGTGCGGATGTTGCTGCACGCCGCGCATGGCGTCGTGGCCGAAGATGACCAGCTCCGGCCCCTTCCAGCAGCTGGCCCAGGGCACGCCGCCGTCCACCCGCTTCGACGGCGTGCCGTCCGGGGCGATGCTGCGCAGGTTGAGCAGCTCGTCCGCGCGCTGCGCCTCCAGGGGGACTCCCGGCACCAGCCCGCCGTGCACCGCGAGCACGTTCAGCTCCGGGAAGCGGCGATACAGCGGCTGCGCCTCCAGGTACGCCCAGTCCTCGGCGCACAGCGTGTCGAGCACCTGGCGGTGCTCCTTGCCCAGCTTCTTGCCCTCGGGCCCGCGGCCCGAGTGCCAGCGCAGCACGTGCGCGTCGTGGTTGCCACGCACCGCGAGCATCCCCAGCTCGCGTGCCCGCCGCACCACGCCCGCCGAGTCCGGCCCCTTCGCGACGAGGTCCCCCACCAGCACCACGCGGTCGTCGGGGCACCAGCCGCACGCGGTCAGCAGCGCGTCCAGCTCCCGCGCGCAGCCGTGCACGTCGCCGATGAAGAGCGTGCGCATCGCTCACTCCACCTTCGAGCGCAGGAGGCGGCTCAGGTTGACGTCGAGCTGGCTGGAGATGAGGCGCAGCACGCTGTCGAGCTGCGAGCCGGTCAGCCGCAGCTTCTCGGTGAGCAGCCGCCGCGTCTCCTGGAGGAGTGACTCCTGCGCGGCCACCACCCAGCGCGCCGCCGTGGAGCGGTGCACGCCGTACAGCGCGCCCAGCTGGTCGATGCTCAGCCCGTCCAGGTACTTCATGCGCAGGAAGTTGCGCTGACGCGCCTCCAGCGTGCCGAGCGCGGTGGTGAACGACGCGCTGAACTCCGCGCGGTACGTGTTCTTCAAGTAGACGAGCTCCGGGTCGTCCCCGGGCGCGACGAGCAGCGACAAATCCCCGTCATCCGCCTGGGGGTGTCCGCCGCGCTGGCGCTGCCAGTCGAGCGCGAGCCACAGCGCCGCGGCGCGCACCCAGCCGCTCAAGGGCCCCGTGCCGGGGTAGGCCGCCAGCCGGGCGGGGGCATCCTGGCTGCCCACCAGCATGCGCTGGCGCAAAAGCTGGCGGACCTCGTCGAGCCCCGAGGGGGGCAGCTTCAGCCGCGCCACGGCGGCGTTCACCTCGGGCATGAAGCTGGCCTCGAAGGCGCTCAACGCGGAGGGGAGCTGGTCGGCCGCCGCGCGCGCCAGGTAGACGTCCGGGAGGTGGAACTTCTCCACGTCCTCGGAGGGCGCCTGCGCGGGGAGCAGCCGCGCCAGGTGGACGACGAAGCGCGCGCCGTCCAGCTCCACCCCGGGCCACGCCGCGCGCGCCGTACCCAACACGCGCGCGAGCAACGCCTGAAGCGGGGGCAGCGACTCCGGCGCGCAGGGGACACCTCGCGCCGCGATGAAGGCCTGGGCCAGGGAAACGTCCGGGGAGGACACGCCGTGGGACGATAGCACCCCCCTCCCGTAATCCAGATTCGACCATTTCCGAAGTGAACGCTTGTTTGCCCCGTCTCGTGACGGGAGTGGGACGCCTGGGTGCCTTGTGTGACAAGGGGCTCGCCTGTCCCGGAAACGGGCGCCCGCGGCCCCTGGACCGCGCGCTCCCTGGCCCGGCCATTGCTGGTATGGGACGGGAGTCGACGTCGCGGAGGTACACGTGGAGTCCATTGGTGGCGGGCCTGGGGACGCGGCTCATACCTCGTGGTTGGAGCTGAGCGCGGGTGCGCTGAGGCACAACGTGGAGGTGTTCCGGGCGCTGGAGGGGGGCAAGGGGCCCTCGGGGGCACTGGGCGTGGTGCTCAAGGGCAATGCCTACGGGCACGGGCTGTCGCAGGTGCTGCCGGTGGTCCACGGGCGGGTGGACATCCTGTATTTCATCGCGCCGCAGGACGCGCTGCGGGTGCGGGAGCACGAGCGGGCCCAGGGCCTTGCTCCCCGGCAGGTGGTGGTGCTGGGGGCGGTGGCGCCGCAGGAGGCGG
>NZ_SRLW01000391.1:0-7784 GCF_006518215.1 Myxococcus sp. AB025B | reverse complement strand
GACGCCGGTGGAGCGGAGGGACGGTGGGCTGCGGGAGCGGCCGTCACGTTTGTTGGCGGAGCCCGCGTGGCTGGACGCGGAGCTGGGAGACACGGGTCGGCTGCTCGCCGCGCGAGTCGGCGGACGGCGTCACCGGGTGACAGCGGTGACAGGCCCCGAGCGCCTGGGCGGCGAGTGGTGGGCCGAGACGCCCTTCCAGCGCGATTACTACCGGGTGCACTTCGAGGGACTGGGGCCCGCCTGGGTGTTCCAGGACATGCGCGACGGCCGCTTCTACCTGCAGGGGTTGTTCGACTGAAGTGTGCTCAGCGGGAAGGCAGCTCGCGGACGATGATGCCCGGGAGTCCCAGGTGTCGCAGGGCCTCTACGAATCGCTCCGTACCGATGATCATCGTGGCGAAGTTTCCCACTCGGAACAGGTCCTGCTCAGTGGGGAGTGAGTTCGCGTCGAGGATGGGCGCGTCGGGTAGCTGAAGCGGAAGTCTTCCACAGGAAGGGCAGGGCGGAGGCAGATCTGGAGGGAGGCAGTCAGGATGCAGCCGTCCCCTGGGCTCGATTTGCAGCTCCAGGAACTCAGGGGGGGACTTCTGCCTCCAGCTCAGCGCTGTCCGACATCCGAGGAGTCCACGAAGGCCTCGTGCCTGGAGTTGTTCCAACGTGTCGTGGCGCAACATCAACAGATAGTCGCCCTGCCAGGTCAGCGGTCCCAGCTCTCCACGTGCTGTACCGACCATGGGTCCGAAGCTCGAGCCAGGAGGCAGCTCCGCCCCCTGGGGCGCCAAGGGGCGGATGCGCTCACGCAGTCGACGATATTCGGAGACGGACGTGGGCCAGGGGGCATGGAGACGCTGGCGCTCCTCCAGCGACGAGAGGTCCACGCAGGGGTAGTCGTGTCCGGAGCTGCTCCAGGTCGCGCCACAGTCCGTGCACTCGACGCCAGGAAGAGACCACGGGTGCGTGGCATTGAAGTCGCCTCGGTAGCGAGACGTCGCTGCTCGATCCTCGCGCAGCTCGAAGAAGCGGGTCATCCCTGGTCACTCTCGATGGGAGTAGTAAGGCCGGATGGGACCGCCGAGGAGCTGGAAGCGGTAGATGAGCTCTCCCGCATGCTTGAAGATCTCTTCCTTCGAAGGAGCGGGGTTCTGCCTCCGGTAGTCACGCCATGCATTGTTCCAGGCTCCACCGCGATCGCCGCCTCGATGGATTCGTTGATGGAGGTCACGTGGAATGGAGAGCGTGTAGTCGTGGATGTTGAGGCCCCTGCCTCGAAACCATAACGCCAGATCTTCGGCCTGCGGGAAGATGTGATGCTTCTCGAAGCGGCCCGGTGGAAGTTGGAGGCGAGGAGGCTCGCTCCCATACCAAGGGATGACGAAGACGGGCTCGTGCCCCCCTGTCGCGGCCGTGCTTCCGCCCCAGTTTCTTCGAGGGCCTCGTCCTGGAGCCGCGGATGCCGCGGGTGGACGGGCAGGAGGAAATCGCGCCAGCTCCGTCTCGGAGGGCAGGTCGTCGCAGCGAAAGAAATAGCAACGGTCGTCATCACAGCGCGGAGCGAGGCAGACGTCGTCTTCGTGCTCGGAGCATGCTTCCTCGGCTTCGCTCCAGGCAGGTGATGTGCCCGCCCCTGTCGTCGCACAACCGAGCCACGCCACACCGAGCAGTATGAGCTGTAAAACGAGGAACGCGCGCATACCCCGTTGATAGCACGACCCTGGTGGGCCACTTCATCCCCGTTTGCCCCGCCTGGCCCCTCCTAGTTATGCAAGGAGACCACCTCCTTGCCTCCCAGGCCTCGCCATGCGCGCCCTCTCACTCCTCCTGCTGTCGCTGCTCGCCACCGCGTGTTCCGCGCCGCAGGTCCGGCCTCCGGGGGCCATCCGCAAGGTGGTCGTCGTGATTGGCACGCGCGTGGACTCGCTGCCCGTGGCGACCTATCGCGAGGACATGCTGGGGGAGGGCAACCCGCGCTCTGTCCTCATCGGCCAGACGCAAGCGGTGCTGCGTGAGCGCGGTTTCGAGGTGGTCGGCTCGCGCATCTCCGACGCACCATCCCCCTCCACCGGCGAGGTCGTCGCCCTCATCCGCGAGAACAAGGCCGAGGCCGCCGTCATCGTCGTGCTCAACTGGGTGGACGTGTCCTCCATCCGCGCCATGGGCCGCGCCGAGGTCTTCCTGGAGGCGGGCCTCGTGTCGCCGAACGGCGACCTGCTGTGGCGCAAGGACTCCCGCACCGTCTCGTCCATCAGCATGTACCAGTCGCAGACGGACTACAGCTCCTACCTGCGCAAGGCCGTCATCGACGCCGTCAAGGAAGTGCCCTGAGCCCTCTCAGGGCTTCGGCTGGGGGCTCGCCAGCCGCAGGTGCTCGTGCACCGTCTCCGCGCGCAAGTAGAGGAACTGCGCGTCGCCGAACGCCAGCGTGTCCCCGTCGTTGAGCGTCACCTGCGCGCGGAAGCCCAGCGGCGCGCCGTTGATCCACGTGCCGTTCATCGACTGCGCGTCCCGCACCTGGAAGCCACCCGTGGTCGCGTTCCAGCGCAGCGTCGCGTGGTGCTGCGACACGGACGGGTCCGGCACCACCAGGTCGCAGTCCGAGCGCCCCACGGTGAGCTCCTCCCCATCCACCTTGGGGTTCAGGAAGTGCACCTCCAGGTTGTCGAAGTCGCGGAGCATCGCGAGCAGCCGCTCCGTCATGCGCGAGCGGTGCGCCATGCCCACCGTGCGAGCGCCCGTCAGCTGCTGGGCGACGTTCCGGAAGACGGGATCCACGGGCTGCTGGATGAGCGCCACCGGACCGGACGCGGCGCGGAAGGCCTCCAGCGAGGCCGAGGCGAAGGGACGGAGCTGGTTCACGGACACCATGCCTCCCACCCTACGTCCAAGCGGGGGCCACGGGAAGTCGTGTGACAGTGCCCGCCAGGCCCCCTCATCGCCACATCACCAGCATGGCTTCCGACCCGAGGGCATGAAACCCTCACGCTTCATGCGGGTCCTCGTCACGGGCGCAGCGGGCTTCATCGGTCACCACGTCAGCGCGAAGCTGCTCGCCCGAGGTGACACCGTCATCGGTGTGGACAACCTGGACCCGTCCGGAGACGTTCCCCTCAAGCGCGCCCGACTGGCCCGGCTCCACTCGCTTCCCGGCGCGGAGCGCTTCACCTGTCACGAGGCGGACATCACCGACGCTCCCGCGCTCGCGAGAATCTTCCAACGGGAGCACCCCGAGCGAATCGTCCATCTGGCCGCGCGGGTCGGCGTGCGAGAGGCCGGAGCCTCCGCTTCGTCCTACCTGGACGCGAACATCGTGGGCTGGCTCCAGCTCCTGGAGCAGGGCCGCGCCGCGGGCGTCTCGCACCTGGTCTACGCGTCCTCCAGCTCCGTGTACGGCGCGGACACGCCGCCGCCCTTCCACGAGAGCGCCTCCGCCGACCATCCCCTCAATGTCTACTCCGCGACCAAGCGCGCCGGAGAGCTGCTGGCCCACACGTACAGCCACCTCCACGGCCTGCCCACCACGGGCCTGCGCTTCTTCACCGTGTACGGCCCCTGGGGACGCCCGGACATGGCGCCGCTGCGCTTCCTGCGTGCCTTGAGAGCAGGGCGCCCCATCGACCTGTACGGCGAGGGACGCATGCTGCGCGACTTCACCTTCGTGGAGGACGTGGCGGAGGCGGTGCTGCGCGTCCTGGACCGTCCTCCCGCGGGGAGCCCTCCGTATCGACTGCTCAACGTGGGACGCGGGGAGCCCGTCTCCGTGCGGGACTTCGTCGCCGTGCTGGAGCGGCTCCTGGAGACCCGGGCCGTGCTGCGGCTCCTGCCCGCGCAGGCCGGGGAGATGGACTCGACCTGGGCGGACCCCGCGGCCCTGGAGCGCGAGACGGGCTTTCGCCCCCGCGTGTCCGTGGACGAAGGGCTCGCGGCGCTCGTGACCTGGGCGCGCGGGCACTCCGTCCCCTGAGCTAGAGTCCGTGCCCTCGTCCCCCGGGCCGGCGGGTGGCCTGCTTCCCTCTCGAGGCTCCTGGTCCTCCAGGAGGAGCGTCGTCATGTCCCGGCATCCTCTCGCCGCCCTGAGGCTCACCCGCTCGTCACCTCCACCTGTCCGTGCTCCACGCGCCAGCACTCGCTGGTGCAGGCGCGCGCGAAGGTGGAGTCGTGGCTCACCAGCAGCAGCGCGCCGGGGTACTCGCGCAGGGCCGCCTCCAGTCGCTCGATGGAGGGCAGGTCCAGGTGGTTGGTGGGCTCGTCGAGCACCAGCGCCCAGGCGTGCTGACCCAGGCCCCGCGCGATGAGCAGCTTGCGCACCTCACCCGGGGACGGCTGCTCCGAGCCGAGCAGTCGCTCCGGGTCCACGCCGAGCGCGGCGACGAGGGACAGCACGCGGCCCTTCTCCTCGGGAGGCAGCGCGCGCACCGCGTCCAGGGTGGCCCGGGCCTCCTCGGCGCCCACGTCCTGCGGCAGGTACAGGATGCGCTCGCGCGGCACGCGGGTGTTCTCCAGCAGCGCGCGCACCAGGGTGCTCTTGCCCGCGCCATTGGGGCCCTCGATACGCACGCGCGCCTCGCGGCCCACCGACAGCTTCACCGGACCCAGCAGCGGCACGTCCCCCACGCGCAGCTCCGGCACGTCCAGCGTGATGAGCCACGGGTTGGGCGAGCGCACGTAGTCGACGAAGACGGAGCGGCCCATCGTCTTGTCCGCGTGGAACTCGCCCACCGCGTCGCTGACCCGCTCCAGCTCCCGACGGAGGATGCCCACGCGGCGGCCCGCATGGTTCTCAGCCCAGCCCGCGACGACGGACGCGCCCATGGAGCGCGCGTCGTTGTCGTTCTTGTCCTTGAGCCGCTTGCGGGTGCTGCGCGCCGCGTCCGCGGAGGCCTGCTCGCGCCGGGCCTGGTCCAGCATCCGGGCCGTGCGCTTCTGCTCCGCTCTGGCCTGCTGATAGGCGCCCAGCTCGGCTTCACGCTCGGCCTCCCAGTGCTGCTTCGCCGCCAGGTAGGCCCCGGGCCACAGCCGCGCGTCGCCGCCGTGCACGCGCAAGGTGTTCGTGGTGAGCGACTCGAGCAGCGGCCGGTCATGCGACACCACCACGCCCACGCCCTTGAAGCGCTTGAGCGCGGAGTCGAGCCAGGCCCGGGCCTCGGCGTCCAGGTGGTTGGTGGGCTCGTCGAGCAGCAGCACGTGCGGCTCGGCCGCGAGCGCCGCGCCCACCTGCCAGCGCTTGCGCTCTCCCGGTGACAGCGTGGACCAGCGCTCCAGCGCGGAGACGTCCAGGCCCAGCTGTCCATGCAGCCGCCGCGCGAGCGAGTCCCACGACTCGGCGAACTCGGTGATGTCGGGCGTGAGCGCCTCGACCTCCTGACGGCACAGCCGCAGGGTGGGGGAGGGCGGCTCGAACTGGAGGTGCCCCTCGGTGGGCGTCAGCTCTCCGGCCAGCAGGCGGAGGAGCGTGGACTTGCCGGCGCCATTGGCGCCCACCAGGCCCGTCCAGCCCGCGGGCAGGTGGAAGTCGACTTCGGAGAGGACGGTGACAGCGTCGGAATAGGCGTACGACACGCGATGCGCGCGGAGGGATGACATATGAGGCGAACTCCTGAATCCAGGGCGCGAGCACGCACGAGGCGGCTCAGCGCGATGACGACTCGAACGACCTGGGACTCAGCGGCTCTGCCTCAAGGGTGAATCGACCTCGCGTAGGGAGGGGTTGTCAGGCCCTCCGGTGGATGCGTGCCTTCAATCTATGACGCTCGCCGGGGTGGATTGCAACCCCGACGTGCCCGCCGTCCAGCTCCGACGGCGGGCGTGAAGCCTTCCAGACAGCGGCGGCGGCTACTCGTCCTGCTCGGTGGGCGGGCGAGGGCGCCGAGGCGGCACGGCGGGGACGCCGGCGAGCGTGGCGGACTCGGAGAGCACGTTGCCCCGGGCAATCGCCTGCGCGCTGAGGGCCGCGGCGGTGGGCACCTGCCGCTGCGCGGGGACCTTCGCCTTGGCGGCCTCCTCGTCCTTGAAGAAGACCTCCTTGAGCGCGGAGACGGCGCCGAGCGTGGCGGTGGCCTCGTAGGGGATGAACATCTTGTTGTCCCCCTTGCTCATCTCCTGGAGCGTCTCCATGTAGCGCAGCGCGAGCACCTCGGGGGTGGCGCGGCCGTTGTGGATGGCCTCGAAGGTGAGGCGCGTGGCCTCCGCCTTGCCCTCGGCCTCCAGCATGGTGGCGCGCTTGTGGCCCTCGGCGCGGGCAATCTCCGCGTCGCGCTCGGCCTCGGCGCGCAGGATTCGGGAGATCTTCTCGCCCTCGGCCTGGAGGATGGCGGCGGCCTTGTCGCCCTCGGCCTTGGTCACCTCGGCGCGGCGCTCGCGCTCGGCGGTCATCTGCTTGGCCATGGCGGACTTGATGGCCTGGGGCGGCTCGATCTCACGCAGCTCCACGCGCGTCACCTTCACGCCCCACTTCTCCGTGGCCTCGTCCAGCACCATGCGCAGGCGCGTGTTCACCGTCTCGCGGCTGGTCAGCGTCTGGTCCAGCGTCAGGCCGCCCATGACGTTGCGCAGGTTCGTCATGGTGAGCTGCTCGATCGCCAGCGCCAGGTTCTCCACCTGGTACAGCGCCTTCGCGGGGTCGACGATCTGGTAGTAGATGACCGAGCCGACCTCCATGTTGACGTTGTCGTGGGTGATGACCTGCACCGTCTCGAAGCCCATGACCTGCTCGCGCAGGTCCACCATGTTGCTGCGCATGTAGCGGTTGCCCGTGCGCATCTCGATGGGGCGGGGGCTGTCGATGAACGGGATGAGGATGTTCAGCCCGCTGGTGGCCACATCGTGGAACTTGCCCAGCCGCTCCACCACCATGACCTTGGCCTGGGGAACGATGCGCACGCAGGTGTAGAGCAGGAAGCCCAGCGCGCCCACCACGGCGAGTAGAAGTACGACCGTCCCTGCGTCCATCAGCGCTTCTCCTGGTTCTGTTCCCCGGGGGGAACCGATGACAGCGTCGCCGAGGGGCGGCGCACCCAAAGCTTGAGTCCTTCGACCTGCTCCACGGTGACCAGCTCGCCCGCGAGGATGGCGCCCGTCAGCGAGCGGGCCATCCACAGCTCGCCGTTGATGCGCACCGTGCCCCCGTGGGGCGCGTCGATGGCCTCCGTCACCACGGCCTCCTGACCGACCATGGCCTCGATGCCCGTCTTCAAGTGCGAGGCATCCCGCATGAAAACGTTCTTGAACAGGGTGCGCGAGGCGGTGATCAACCCGATGGCCACGGCGCTGAAGAGCGCGAGCTGGACGATGAAGGTCAGCCCCAGGCCCGCGGCGAGCGAGGCGACGAGCGCCCCGGCCGAGAACCACACGAGCCCGAAGCCGGTCAGCTTCAGCTCCAGCACCCCGAAGACGAGGGCGGCGGCGACCCAGAGCTGCCATGCGGAGGGGAACAGGTCCATGAAGGTCTCTTTGTCAGTCGATTCCCCTCCCTGTCAAACGGGGGTCGGCCGGGACGAAAGCGTCCTTCAGGACTGAGAGGGCCAAAGGCGCCGCGTCCCCTCAACGCCGGACCTTTCCAGGCTATTTCACCCGGAACAGCTCCCGCGTCTCGACGATGGGCTGATAGCCGCCCACGGTCCGGGTGAAGAGCAGTCGCTGGGGGACGCCCGTGCTGTCGCAGTCCAGGGCCTCCAGGGCGAGTGTCTCCTTGAAGACGAGCGTGTGCTGGAGGGGTTTGGAGTGGGAGGTGGTCTTCTCGATTCCGACGGTGCGGGGTGGCTCCTGGGGGCGGACGGGGTAGGACCTGTCTC
>NZ_SRLW01000390.1:0-7805 GCF_006518215.1 Myxococcus sp. AB025B | reverse complement strand
GCGTCACTGGAGGGGCTGAGGACGGGAGGTCCTCGGTCGGTGTCGGGCGGCGGCAGGTCGCCCAGCAGGGAGGACTTTCCGACGGAAGGGGTGCCGGCTCCCGGGGTGAGGATGGGCGGAGGGCGATCCGGGTCGGGCGCGCTGCCGCGTGATCCGCTGCGCGAGAGGTCGGGCGGCGGGCTGGGACGGACGAGCGGCGGGAGCCGATCTGTCTCACCCGTGCGAGGACGTTCCGGTTCGACGATGCCGGAGGGGCGCGGGGTGTTGCGTTCCGGGTCCGTGGAGTGACCGCGAGCGGCCAGCTCTGGCAGGGCGCTTCGGACCGAGGGCCGCTCCGAGTCGGGATTCGGGACGCGCACGGAGGCCCGTTCGGGTTCGGGGACCGTCGGAGTGCGCCCGGAGGGCCGTTCCGATTCGGGGACGGGGGTGCCTCGGACGGAGGGGCGCTCCGAGTCCACACCCGTGCGTCCGTTGGGCCGCTCGGGTTCAGGAGCCGGCGTGCCTCGCGCGGAGGGACGCTCGTCCGTGATGGAGGGTGTTCGCCCGGAGGGGCGCTCGGGTTCAGGAGCCGGCGTGCCCCTCGCGGAGGGACGCTCATCCGTGATGGAGGGGGTTCGCCCGGAGGGCCGCTCGGGTTCAGGAGCCGGCGTGCCCCGCGCGGAGGGACGCTCATCCGTGATGGAGGGTGTACGCCCGGAGGGACGTTCGGAATCCACCCCCGCGCGCCCGTTGGGGCGCTCCGCGTCGGGGAGTGGCGTGCCGCGAACCGAGGGGGGCTCGGAGTCAGTTGTCGCGCCCGCGCGCCCCGCGGGACGCTCCGGATCCGGTACGGGCGCACCACGAACCGACGGACGCTCCGAGTCGGCTCGCGTCGAACCGCGGTCTCCGTCGGGTGAGCCCTTCGTCTGCGCAGTGAGCGGCGCCATCCGACGCGACGGTGTCTCGACCCGTGCGGACGTGCTCCGACTCGCGAGCACCGAGCGCGCGGGGATGATCGGAGTCGGTGCCGGTGCGTCGTCCTCCGCTCGCGAGGCGAGAGGGCTGCGAACGATGGGGGTGGGCGAGGGCGGCTCGTCGAACGGCAGCGGCGCGGGCGCCTTGACGATGGGCGTGGGCGAGGGCGACTCGTCGAACGGCAGCGGCGCGGGCGCCTTGACGATGGGCGTGGGCGAAGGCGGCTCGTCGAACGGCAGCGGCGCCGGCGCCCGGACCACCGGCGTCGGCGAGGGCGCCTCCTCCCGCGTCGAATGGCGGCCATTGGAATACGCCCCCCCGTCCCGCGCCAACGCGCCCCGGTCATCCCTCAACGAGGCCGGCATGCGGATGATGGGCGTGGGGGACGGCGGCTCATCCATTGGAAGCGGAGCCGGCGCGCGAACCACGGGCGTCGGCGACGGAGGCTCCTCGGCGCGCTCATCCCGGGTCTCCTTCGCGCCCGGTTCCTCGCGCGACCCGTCCGGGAACCTCGCCGACTGTGACTCCACGGGCGGCGGCGCCGGTGGCTCATCCCCAAGCCGGGGCGTCCCATGCGGAGGGACCTTCGACAGCCGCTCCTCCGCCGCGTCCTCCTCGCGTGCATCCTCGCGACGAGGTGAGGCTTCAGGCGCGTCCTGCTCCGGCTCCTCGGGCTCCGTCGTGCGGCGGGGCGTGACCGGCGTCGGATCCGGAGGGATGCCCTGCGCCGTCACCGGCGTGGGCTCGGAAGTCGTCGGGGCCGAGGTCGACGAAACGGCGCCCGGAGTCGACGTCTGCGCGGCGCGCTCACGCAGCGGCAGCCCCATGACGACGGGAGGCTCGATGGGTCGCGCGTCCGGCTCCGTCTTGATGAGCCGCGTATCGAACCCGTCCTCGAGCACCATCCCCATCACCACGGGGGGCTCCTCGGCGGCCACCTCGGAGGGGGGCTCGGCGGGCTTCTCCTCGACGGGGTCTCGCTTCGCCGGCTGCGGACTCTTGATGCGCCCGCTGTCGGGCGGCAGCAGCGACGCGAGCCGGCTGGTCGGCGTGCCCGTCACCATCGTCGCCGCGGGCAGGTCATCCTCGCTCCGGCCCGACACGGGGACCGAGCGCTTGTCCAACAGCGAGTCGTAGATATCCAGCAGCTGCCCGCGGATGACCCCCGCGTCGAGCGCCGACTCGGCGTGCTCCCGCGCCCGCTGCCCCAGCTCGATTCGTCGAGGAACGTCGCGCGCCAGCTCGACGATGCGGGCGGCCATCGCCTGGCTGTCCCCGACGGGGAAGAACACCGCCGCGTCCGCCGGGATGAGCTCGCGGCATACCGGCAGGTCGGCGGCGATGATGGGCCGGCCCGCGGCGCAGTACTCGGACACCTTCGCCAGCGGTCCGCCCTGCAGCCGGTTGCGCTCCACATCGTCGAGCGCCAGCACCCCCACGTCCGCCAGCGCCAGCACCTTCGCCACGTCGTCGTGGTGCACCGGCGGCTGGAACTCCACCTGGTCCTTCAGGCCGAGCTCCTTCACCAGCTCGTCCAGGTGCGGCTGCCAGTCCGGGTGCTGCGCGCCCACGAGCGTCAGCCGCACCTCCACCTGCTTCGCCGCCAGCGCCACCGCGCGCAGCAGCGTGGGCAGCCCCTGCCAGCCCACGTGACTGCCCAGGTACATCAGCCGCAGCGGCTCTCCATCCGGAGCGCCCAGCACGTCGGGCGAGAAGGGCCCCAGGTCCACGGGGGCGCGCACGACACGGATGAGGTCCTCGCTCGCGCCGAGGGACTGGATGTACGAGCGCGTCGTCTCGGAGCCGGTGATGATGCGGTCCGCGTTCATCAGGCAGAACAGCTCCTGCCTGCGGACCTTCGACAGGAAGCGCCGGTCGCCCTCCGTCTGCGGGTGCGTGTAGCGCAGCTCCTGGGACGGGAAGGTCTGCGCCTCGTAGATGAGGCGGTAGCCGTAGTCCCCCTTGAGTTCGCACAACGCGTAGCCCCCGAAGGGGTCCGTGAAGTGGGCGAGCGCGTAGTCCTCGCTCTCGAGCTGGCGCCGGACGGCCCGCTCGAAGGCCTGGATTCGCGAGGCGAGGTCCCCCGAGCCTACCGGCACGCGCAGCAGCCGAGCGCCCTGGTACTTCTCGATATGGGAGTGGTCAGGCGTCTTCGCCGATAGCACCACCACAGAGAAGCGGTCGGGCAACGCCTTGAGGTACTCGGTCAAACGGCGTGACGAGCCGGATGGGCCGGGGATGACGTCGAAGCTGCACAGGAGCAGTCTGGGCAGGTCGCTCAAAGCGGGGGCAGAATACCCAGCCGCCTCGTGGGTGTCATCGGTTGATGAGAAGCTGAGGGGGTCGGGCGACGAACACAAGCAATGCTGGCACGTTGACCCTCCAGTGCCAGCGACCTAAAGGCGAACGGTGCCTATGGACGACCTCAAGAGCGTCACCGTCGGCTCCCTGCGAGAGCTGGCTCGGAAGCACCTGGGGAGCGGATACAGCAAGCTCAAGAAGGAAGAGTTGATCGCCGCCCTGGCCGCCTTCGTGCCCGCGCTGGCGAAGCTCGCCCGGCTGGCGGGCATCAAGATTCCCGGGAAGAAGGCCGCCGCGAAGAAGGCCCCGGCTGAAAAAACTCCGGTCCCGGCGAAAATCGCGACCCGACCCGCTCCGCCGGTGAAGGCCGCCGCGGCCAAGGCTCCAGCGCCGGCGTCCAAGACCGCCAGGCCCCGGCCCCCCGCGAAGGCGGCGCCTCCGGTGAAGACCGCCGCGTCGAAGGCCCCGGCCGTGTCCGCCAAGGCCAAGGCTCCGGCGTCGCGCGGTGACGCCACGAAGGAAGCGCCGGCCTCGAAGCGGGCGACCCGGGCGTCCCCGGTGACGGTGGCGAAGGCGCCCGCCGAGTCGAGGCCGAAGCCTGGTCGTCCCCGCGCGGAGGGTCCCTCGGAGCAGGGGAGGGTGTCCGCGCCCAAGCGCGTGGCCGCGAAGCGCGCCTCCGAGAAGCCCGGCAGTCCTCCCTCGGCCCGGCCCGCGCAGGTGGTGAACTTTCCCCCCAAGCCGCGAGCGCCTCGTGAACCCGCGAGGGCGGAGGCCGAGGGCTCGGCACCCACGCCTTCGGCGCCGATGGGCGCCCCCGAGCCATCCCAGGCGACGCCGCCCGCACCTGCTCCCGTCGAGCAGCATCGCGCGGAGCCGATCATCGAAGGCTTCTTCGTCGCCCGTGTCGCCGGCGAGAGCGAGGCCCGACGTCATCACCTCCAGGAGAAGGTCGAGCCCCCGCCCGTGTCCGCGGAGCGAGGCGAGGGACACACCGCCGCGCAGGATGCGCTGCCCTCCGAGTACCAGGACGACACGGTGTTGCTGCTCGCGAGAGACCCGAACACGCTCTTCGCGCTCTGGGACTTCAGCGCCGCGACGCGGACGCGCGCGATGCGTGACCTCGACTCCCCTCGCGCCGTGCTGCGGGTCTTCGACGGAGACGCGCTCGTGCGCGAGCTCGACTGCGTGCTCGAGACGCGCGGTTACTACATTCACGGGCTGCCCTCCGGACGTCTGTACCGCATCGAGGCGCACTTCCTCGGGCGCGATGGTCGTTCGCGTAGAATCGGTGGTTCCAGCAACCGGGTTGCACTTCCTCCGGCGGGCGTTTCGACCGACACCTCCGTGCGGTTCATGCGTCGCCCGGTCCCCGTGGAGCCCGAGGCGCCTCCCGTTCCCAGGCGCCAGGTGCCTCCGGTGGAGGAGCGCGAGTACGTCACGTGGCATCGCGTGGAGCTGCCAGGAAGCGCGGGGGTGAAGGACATCCCCGTCGTCCACCGCGAGCGCTTCGACGTCGAGGGTGGGCTTCCGGGTGAATCCTCGGGCCCGCACCTCGCCGGCATCGGACGCGCGCCGGGTGCCTCGGATCAGCGTTACGTCGCCTCTCAGCGCTACCTCGAAGCCCAGGCTCGGATGGCCGGGGCCTCGGACATGCGCTACGCGGAGCAGCCGCCCCTCGCGCCTCCCGCGCCGCGCACGCTCGTGTATCTCGAAGTGGGGCCGCCGCGGGCTCCGGGGGCTTCGGACCAGCGATATCAATCGCCCTCGGTGGGCAGGCTCGAAGGCGCCCGTCCACCCGTCGAAGGTCCTCGCCCCACGTATGCGTATCTGGAGGTCGGTCGGGCTCCTGGCGCATCGGACATGCGCTACGTCGACGTCGCGGGTGGCGCCGCGCCACCGTCGTCGTCCGACCGGAGATACTTCGAATCGCCCCCGCGCGCTCCGGGCGCATCGGACATGCGGTACTTCGAGGCCTCCGCGCAGGTCCCCGGAGCGTCCGGCTGGCGCTATCTGGAGTTCCCTCCGAGAGCCTCGGGGGCATCGGATGGGGCCTACAGCGACGCCGCGGGCTGGCAGTACCTCGTGTCACCTCCATGCGCGCTGACCAGCTCGGACTTCATGCCCCTCGCGTCGCCCGTGGTCGTCGCGGAGCCGCGTCAGGGCGATGTGGCGGAATCCCGCCACGTCGAGCCCAGCCCGCGAGCCTTCGAGGCCTCGGACCTGCGCTATGGGGACACCTCCTCGCGCGAGGGCCCGGACCTTCACCAGGGCCCTGGGGTGCCTGGTGCGGCCACACCGGCGAGCAGCGAGGCGCCACGAGGTACCCGTGAGCTCCCCGGCGCAGGGACGCCCACCTCGCCGGAGTCCGGCTACTTCGAGGCACGCGCACAAGAGACTCGCGAGCCCGCGCCGCCGCGACACGACGAGCCCGCGTCGGTCATCCCCGTGTCGGGCTTCTTCGACGCGCCCCCCGGGTCGTCGGACGCCAGGGACCGCGCCGCCTCCGAGCGCGTCCTGGAGGTCAGGAGTCCTCCACCCGCTGTCTCGAACGAGCCCTCGCATCGGAAGCCGCCCTCGGGCGGCGGCCGCTCGTGAACCTCCACGGACCTCCGACCGACCATGAGCCTGGGCTCCCTTTCTCTCGTCCTCCACGCGCACCTGCCGTTCGTCCGTCATCCCGAGCACGAGGACTTCCTCGAGGAGGACTGGCTCTACGAGGCCATCTCCGAGACCTACCTCCCGCTGCTGCTCGCGTTCGATTCCCTGGCGGAGGAGGGAGTCCCGTTCCGCCTGGCGATGACGCTGTCGCCCACGCTCGTCACCATGCTGCGCGACGAGCTGTTGATGAAGCGCTACGCGAGGAAGCTCGAGCAGCTGTGTGAGCTGGGCGAGCGCGAGGTCCATCGCACGAGGACCGACGCCACCTTCGGTCCCCTGGCGCGCTTCCATCGCGACCACTTCGAGTCGCTGCGCCGCGCCTTCCATGACCGCTACCGAGGAGACCTCGTCTCCGCGTTCCGCCGACTCCAGGACGCGGGCCACGTGGACATCCTCACGTGCAACGCGACCCACGGCTTCCTGCCGTTGATGCAGCAGGTCCCTGAGGCCGTGCGCGCGCAGGTGTCGGTCGCCGCCAACCACTACCGGCAGAACTTCGGGAAGGATCCCGCGGGCATCTGGCTGGCGGAGTGCGGCTACTTCCCGGGCCTGGAGCGCGTGCTCGCCGCCGAGCGCATCCGGTACTTCTTCGTCGACACGCACGGCCTCACGGACGCCACGCCGCGTCCGCTCCATGGGCCCTATGCGCCCATCTTCACCGAGGCCGGCGTCGCCGCGTACGCGAGAGACCCCGAGAGCAGCCAGCAGGTCTGGAGCTCCGAGTACGGCTACCCCGGCGACCCCGAGTACCGCGAGTTCTACCGGGACATCGGCTGGGACCTGGACCTGGACTACATCCGCCCGTACATCCAACCCACGGGGGACCGGAAGAACACGGGCTTCAAGTACTACCGCATCACCGGCAAGACGAACGACAAGCAGCCCTATGACCCCGCGCGCGCCCGCGCACGCGCCGAGGTCCACGCCGGCAACTTCCTCTTCAACCGGCAGCGGCAGCTCGAGTACCTCGCCTCGCGGCTCGGGGGCCGCAAGCCCGTGGTGGTGGCCCCGTACGACGCGGAGCTCTTCGGCCACTGGTGGTTCGAGGGGCCGTGGTTCCTCGAGTCCTTCATCCGTCAGGCCGCGCGCGCCCGGTCCACCTTCGACCTGGTGACGCCGGCGGACGACCTGCGAGACCACCCCGAGAACCAGGTGGCCACGCCGCCGATGTCCTCGTGGGGCGCGGGCGGCTACGCGCACATGTGGCTGGACGACAGCAACGACTGGGTCTACCGCCACCTGAACCACTGCGCGCGGAAGATGGTGGAGCTGGCCCGGGACTTCCCGGAGGCCACCGATTCTCAGCGACGCGCGCTCAACCAGGCCGCGCGCGAGCTGCTGCTCGCCCAGAGCTCCGACTGGGCCTTCATCATGAAGACGGGCACCATGGTGGAGTACGCCAAGCGCCGCACCCAGGAGCACGTGCGCCACTTCCTCCGCCTGCACGACGAGCTCCGCGCGGGTACCCTGGACGAGCCCTGGCTCACCGGGCTGGAGGCTCGCGACAACGTCTTCCCGGAGCTGGACTACCGCCTCTACCAGCCCGGCTGACACCATGTTGCGCTGGATGACCGCCCACAGGCCCTTTCGCTTGCGGGACCGCATTTCGGCTTTAGCTTGGGGTGCATATGAACCGTTCTCCCGTCATGTTCCGCAGGGCCCTGGTCGGCGCGCTCCTGCTCGCCGTCCCGTCGGTCTCCTGGGCCCAGGCCCCCGCGCAGACCGCGCCGGGCAACCTCCAGCCCGCGACGCGGGAGGCGCAGGCGCTGCCGTCGCTGGCTCCGCTGGTGGAGTCGGTGAAGTCCGCCGTCGTCAACGTGGACGTGCAGGCGCGCGGCGGCGGCGGTCCCCGGGGCATGGGCGGTGGCATGGATGACAACCCGCTCTTCGAC
>NZ_SRLW01000038.1:0-44961 GCF_006518215.1 Myxococcus sp. AB025B | reverse complement strand
GTGGTGGTGTGGGTGGGGCTGGTGTGGGCCGGGCTGGAGATCGCCGGAGCGCCGCTGACGAGCGGGGCGTTGGCGAAGTTGTCGTTGAAGTCGGCGGAGGCGGTGGCGCACGCGCCGGAGGTGGTGCCGACGCTGTTGTCGCTGGCGGCGGTGGGCAGCACGCTCATCATGGCGCGCTTCCTGGTGACGGTGCTCCCCGATGCGCCCGAGCAGGGGGCTCGCGCCACCGGAGGGATGTGGTTGTCGTGGGTGCTGCTGCTCGTCGTGGACACGGTGCTGCTGGTAGGGCCGCCGGTGGGCTCGGAGTTCCTGCCCAAGCTCCTGGAGCCGAAGAACGTGTGGTCCGCGGCCTGGCCCGTGGCGCTGGGTGTGGCCGTGAGCGTCGTGGCGTGGCGCATGGGCCGGAGCGTGCCGGAGATACCGGCGGGGGACGTGCTGTGGCCCTTGTCGCGGCGGGTTCTCCCCGGGTGGCGACTCTTGACGCGAGGGGCGGAGCGCGAGGACTCGAAGCCGAGTGAGTTGACGGTGCGCACGCTGCGCGGGTTCGAGCGGATGCGGGACCACTTCCTCCGCGCGGTGGGTCGCGGGGAGGAGGGGCTGAGCCGGCTGAGCCACGTGGGCTTCCTGCTGCTGGTGTTCCTGGGCGTCTTCCTGTTCCTGCTGGTGCGCTGAGGCTGCGCGGGCTCGCGAGGACGTCGCCGGTTCACAAGGGCTTCGCGCCGGTGTCGACCTTGCTCTCGCGCCGCGATGAGGGGCCGGCGGAGCCATGCGCGCTTCGCGCGGATGTTGCTCCTGCCATCGCGCCAGGGCCTGGTGTCGCTGAGCCCGCGAGCTTCGTGAGGGTGGGCCCGGGGCGTGCCTGGCGCCCGCGCGCTCGCGCGAAATAGCGCACCCCGGGGCGCGGCCCGCGTGTCGAGCACGCGGGCCGGTGAGGCTCAGCCGCGCTGGACGCGCAGGCGGGCCGGCAGGCCGTTGAGGCTGACCTCCTCCTCCTGCCCGGTGAAGCCCTCGGGCCCCACGTGGATGGCGGAGGCGAGCGTCTCCCGCGCAATCAACGCGCGGCCCTCGTCCGTCACGCGCTTCACGCGCGCATCACCGTCCACCCAGAGCTGGATGGTGTCCGTGTAGCCCAGCTCCAAATCCTTGCGAGCCCCCTGCACCCGCGCGAGCAGCTCGCGCACGAGCCCCTCGTCGATGAGCGCTTCGGTGAGCTGCGTGTGGAGCACCACCACGCCGGCGCCGGTGCCCGCCGCCGCGAAGCCGGGGTTGGCCTCCACGAGCGTCTCCAGCTCCTCACCGGTGAACACCAGCTTCTCGCCGCCCAGCTCCAGCGCCACCTGCCCCGTCTGGAGCAGCTCGCGGTGCAGCGCGCGCCCGTCGCCCGTGTCGAACGCCTTGCGCACCGGCGCCAGCTTGGGCCCGAGCCGTCCGCCCACCGCGCGCAGGTTCGGCCGCACCCGGAAGCGCACCACGTCCGCGTCCGGGCTGCCCGGCTCCACGAAGCGCACCTCGTGCACGTTCAGCTCGTCCGCGAGCAAATCCTTGTACGCGGCCAGCCGGTCCGTCAGCTCCTTGCGCGCGAGGATGATGTCCGCGCGCGCGAGCGGCTGACGCACCTTGAGCTTGTTGTCCGTGCGCACCTTGAGGCCCGGCGACACCAGCTCGCGCACCGCCGCCATGTCCGCGGCCAGCTCCGCGTCGATGAGGCTTGGGTCCGCCTTGGGGAAGTCCGCCAGGTGCACGCTCTCCGGCTGCGTCGCGGGCCAGGGCTTGCGCACCAGGTTGCCCCACATCTCGTCGGCGAAGAACGGGATGAACGGCGCGGAGAGGGCGGCGATGGTGGTCAGCGCCTCGTACAGCGTGAAGTACGCGTCCTGCTTGTCCTGCTCCAGCCCCGCCGTCCAGTACCGGTCCCGGCTGCGGCGCAGGAACCAGTTGGACAGGCCGTCCACCAGCGCCACCAGCCGCTGGGCCGCGTCGTACACCTGATAGGTGTCCAGCGCCTTCTCCACGTCGCGCAGCGCCAGCTGCACCTCGGACAGAATCCAGCGGTCCAGGAGCGGGCGCTGCTTCACCTCGCGCCAGCCCTGGCTCTGCTTCACCGCCTCCCACGGCGCCGCCTTGGCGTCCGGGTTGCCCTTCGCCGGGTTGAAGCCGTCGATGTTCGAGTAGATGGTGAAGAACGAGTAGACGTTGCGCAGCTTGATTTGAAAGTCCTTCTGCAACAGCCGCACGTTCGCCAGCGAGTGGCGCGTGTTGGACCACGTGGGGCTCGCCGCGTAGAAGAACCAGCGGAACGCGTCCGCGCCGGGGGCCTTGGCGTTGGGGTCCTTCACGGTGACACGCTCGGAGGCCGCGAGCCTCGGCACCTCCACCGGCATCACGCCCGCGCCCTTGGCGGACGGCGCCACGCCCAGCTTCTCGTGCTCCGCGGGCCCGAGCAGCACCACGCGGCGCTTGAGCTTCTTGTGCGCCTTCACCGTCACGGTGACCAAGACGTCCGGCCGGTCCGGGCGGAACACCTGCACCTTGGCGCCCTCCACCAGGTCCAGGCCCTCCAGGTCCTCGCGCGCGATGAGCGCCACGCCCGGCTCCCCCGGCACGCCCGCCTCGGCGGCGGTGAGCACGGCGAAGTCCATGCGCACCTCGTCGAGGATGATTTCGGGTGGCGTGTAGTTGCCCTTGGACTTGGACTCCTTGCGGCCCTCCTTGTCGGAGACGTGGCCCAGCACGATGCAGCTCTTGTACGGGTGCGGCCACTCCCGCTGGGGCACGAGTCCCAGGCGCGCCTGCGTCTCCTCGTCGAAGACCAGCGTGCTCACCATGAGCAGGGAGTAGAACCACCCGCGCGTCTGGTCGATGGCCTCGGAGATGAAGTCCGCCGGGAAGGCGCGGTTGAAGATGGCGTGCGAGCCCTCCGCATGCGGGAAGCCCCACTGCGCGAAGGGCATGCAGCCCGAGTCGAACCACACGTCCACCACCTCGGGCACGCGCACGAAGCGGCCCGGGGTGCCCGGCTTCTCGTACGTCACCTTGTCAATCCAGGGCTTGTGGACGATGAGGTGGCGCGCGTTGGCCTCGTGCGGCTTGCCCCTGAGGAACGCGGCGAGCTCCGCCTCCACGGCGCCCAGGTTGCTGCCGGGCTTCTGGCGCAGCGCCTCGAGCGAGGGCACCGCCTCCACCTCGCCCGTCTCCGAGTGGACCCACAAAGGCAGCGGCGTGCCCCAGTAGCGCTCGCGCGACAGGGCCCAGTCGACGTTGTTGGCCAGGAAGTCGCCGAAGCGGCCTTCCTTGATGTGCTCGGGCACCCAGTTGACGGCGCGGTTGTTGGCGATGGCGCGGTCCTTCACCGCCGTGGTGCGGATGTACCAGGCGGGGCGGGCGAACTGGATGAGCGGGTCGTCATCCGCGCGCCAGCAGAACGGGTACTCGTGCTTGTACTGCTCGGTGACGAGCAACAGGCCCCGCTCCTTGAGGTTGCGCTGGATGTCCTTGTCCGCGTCCTTCACGAACTTGCCGGTGACGAGCGGCACGTCCTCGGAGAAGGTGCCGTCCGGCTTCACCGCGCAGAACAGCTCCATCGCGTGCGGCTGGGCGAAGCGCTCGCGGTCCTTGCGGAAGGCGTCGTAGTCGTCCTCGCCGAAGGCCGGGGCGATGTGGACGATGCCCGTGCCGCTCGACAGCGTGACGAAGTCCGCGGCCAGCACGCGCCAGGCGCGCACGTCGTCGCCGCCGTCGCGCAGCGCCAGCCGCGTGTCTCCCTCCTTGGAGAAGTACACGTCGAAGGGCGGCAGGTAGCGCTGGCCCACCAGCGCGCGGCCCGGCTGCGTGTCGAGGACAGGCAGGTCCTTCTTGAGCTTCTTGGCCAGCTCCTCTCGCAGCGCGGCGGCGACGATGAGCTTGCGGTCGCCCGCGTCCACGGTGACGTAGTCGACGCCCGCGTTGACGGCCGCGTACATGTTGGACGGCAGCGTCCAGGGCGTGGTCGTCCAGACGAGCAGCGAGGTGTCCGGCGCGTCGCGCAGGGGGAAGGCGACGTAGACGCTCGGGTCATCCACCGTCTTGTAGCCCAGGCCCACCTCGGCCGAGCTCAGCGCGGTGCCGCCCTGCGGCCACCACCAGACCACCTTGTGGCCCTGGTACAGCAGGCCCTTCTGGTGCAGCTCCGCCAGCGCCCACCAGACGCTCTCCACGAAGGGGCGGTGGTAGGTGACATAGGCCTGGTTCAGGTCCACCCAGAAGCCGATGCGCTCGGTGAGCCGCTCCCACTCGGAGGTGTAGCGGAAGACGGACTCGATGCAGCGCTCGGTGAAGGGCTCCACGCCATAGCGCTCGATCTCCGCCTTGCCGTGGATGCGCAGCTCCTTCTCCACCTCCACCTCCACGGGCAGGCCGTGGGTGTCCCAGCCCGCCTTGCGAGGCACGTAGTGGCCGCGCATCGTCTGGTAGCGGGGGAACAGGTCCTTGATGACGCGGGTGAGGACGTGGCCGTTGTGGGGCAGGCCGTTGGCGGTGGGCGGGCCCTCGTAGAAGACGAAGCTCTTGGCCCCTTCGCGCGCCTCGAGCGAGCGCTCGAAGATGCGACGGTCCTTCCAGAAGGCGAGGATGCGGCGTTCCTCGGCCGGGAAGTCCATCTCCGCGGGGACGGCGTCGAACAGGGCGGGGGGCGCTGACTCAGGCATGGTGGGTGCTTGATAGCACCCGGAGCCAGGGAGGGAAGGGGGCCCGAGGAGGGATGCGCTCCTAGTTCCAGGGATAGGACGGCTCGTAGCTGCTCGTGCCGCCCAGGAGGAAGGGGAGCTTGCCTGTCAGGACGAGTCCCACCTCACGGCCCTGTCGGACGCGGCCGGGGACGCCCTCCGGGCCGAGCGCGCCGCCCTTGTCGCTCAGGGGCAGGCTGATGCGCACGCCCAGCGAGCCGTAGATGCCCGTGAGGAAGGGGGTGATTTGAAGGCCGGTGGTGGGCAGGTGGTCCTCGGTACCGGTGAGGTGGTAGGCGCCCAGCTCCAGGCCCGCGAAGAGCAGGGTGCCCTGGATGCCGCCGGCGAGGCGGGCCTCCCCCTGGGTCATCCACTGGGCCTGGGCGAAGGCGCCCAGGCTCTGGACTTCATGGACCCAGTTGACGGTGGACTCCAGGCCCAGCCCGTAGCGGGGCTTGCCCGCGAGGTCGTCGATGCTGACGAGGGGGCCGACGGTGAGCCAGGTCTCGTTCTTGGGGAAGGAGACCTGGGCCTGCGACACGAAGGGGAGGAGGACGAGGAGGGCGCAGAGGAGGCGTGGGGTCATGGCGTGTTGGAGTTGCAACGCACGGACCTGGAGGAAGTTGCAGCGGATGCAGGGGGTGGGACGTGTGCAGGGGACTGCACGGTGCGCAGCGGTTGGCACGGGCTCAGGTGGCGGAGCGCGAGGTGCGCACGAAGAGCCGGCGCGCGGTGCGCAGCAGCAGGTCCTTGTAGCGAGGCTGGGAGTAGTTGCGCTCCAGGGTGAGGTGTTCCCAGTTGCGCACGGACAGGAGCGTCCAGAGCAGGTCGGTGGCCTCGCGGGCCGTGTAGTCGGGGGAGAGGGTGCCATCGGCGCGCAGGGCCTCGATGGCGGCGGCGCAGCCTTCGCGCATGTCCTCCATGCGTTTCTGCCAGGCCTCGGCGGCCTCTTCGTCGGTGTCGGCCATGGCCATCAGCGCCTTGGCCACGCCGCGAATCTCCGGGATGTAGTCGGCCCAGGCGCCGACGTATGCGTCCAGGCGCTCCGCGCCGCTCTTCGCGGTGCGGCTGGGGACCAGGCGCGTGCGCACGTCCTTGAGCTCGTCCAGGTAGAGCGTGGTGGCGATGAGCAGGGCGGCTCGGGTGCTGAAGTGCAGATAGACGGCCTGACGGCTGACCCCGGCCTTCTTCGCGATGTCGCTCATCCGGACGGCCTGCCCCTGGCGTGTCTCCAACAGGTGCAGCGCGGCCGCGAGGATGCGGGTCCGGGTCTCCGGCGGTTCACTTGACATGATGTAAAGTCGCGAATATCTCTCGCGGAGTCAATTGACACGGTGTCAAGCGAGGACGGCGATGCGAAACCGGATGACGAAGGGGGTGTTGCTGGTCGTGGGTGCCATCGGGGGGGCGATTGGCGCGGCGTTGTTGTTCACGCCGCAGGCGTTCCATGGGTGGAGTGGAATCGACCATGGGGGGCAGGTGAGTCTGCTGAGCGAGGTGCGCGCGCCGGGAGGGGCGTTGCTGGCGTGTGGGCTGCTCATCATGGCCGGCGGAGTCTGGAGCCGGCTGACGTTCACGTCGCTGGCGGTGTCGACGACGCTGTACCTGTCCTATGGCGTGTCACGGCTGTTGAGCCTGGCCGTGGATGGCACGCCCGCGCCGGAGCTGGTCGCGGCGATGGTGGCGGAGCTGGTGATTGGCGCGCTCTGCGCGGCTTTGTGGTCGAGGAGCGCGCAGCCGCTGGGGCGCGCGGAGTCGTTGCCGGGGACTTGATGGGTGCTACGTACCTGCGGCCTTCTGCTCAACGCCCATGACGAAACGGTTCTTCGAGCTTGCTCCCGACATGTCGCTCCCTGGGCGATGTTCTCTTGGAATCCCCACGGACCTGACAGGTCGCGAGGTCGAGGACCCCTGGGTGTTCAAGAAGGGGCGCCGCATCGAGAACCCGGGGCGATTGCGGATTCCCGTGGACGTCCCGGGCAGGGTCTTCGATTTCACCCTCGCGGGGATCTCGACACCGGTCGTCCACGTCCGAGTGGCGACGCTGCTCACGGAGCTGGCACCCGAGGACGTGCAGATCATCCCCGTGGAGATTCCCGGGCATCCCGAGCAGTACAGCATCCTCGTGGCGACGAGGCTCATCGAATGCATCGACGACGCGGCGTCCCGGGAGGTGGAGCGGTGGACAGCCGAGGACGGACGGCCCGAGAAGGTGGGCCAGTACCGGGACGTGGACGGGCTGAGAATCGACCCGTCGAAGGTGGGTGAGGCGAAGCTCTTCCGGACGGGGGGCTGGTCCGTGGCGCTCATCGTCTCCGAGGACCTCAAGCTCGCGCTGGAAGCGCTCGGTGTCACGGGGATGCGCTTCACCGAGGTCTGAAGGTACTTCAGTGAGCGACACCTCCAGACGTAACCCCTATCCCGTGAGCCTTGCCGGAAGCGGATGGGCTCCATGCGCTTTGTCGGGATGTCGGGCTTGTTTGGCAATCTTCCCGGCTGCGGCACGGAGGCTCATCCGGGAGCGTGCGTGATGAAGTGGCAAGGGTTGTACGTGGTGTGGGTGCTGCTCGTGGGGTGCTCCACGACGCGAGGCGTGCGGCTGGAGACGGATGACGGGCGGACGCTCGTCATCACATCTGGCATTGAGGCTGTTCCGGTTGACCTGGAAGAAGACGCGTTCGCCGAGGCTTTGGTTGCCGAGAGCAGCCGGTCTCGTCCATCGCGCTCTCCGGAGGAGGCCGCGAGGCGGCTGTTCGAGATGGACGAGCGGGGTGGGGTGTACCGCTTCGATGTGCGCACGCGGCAGGTGACGCCGGTGGGGGCTGGCGGCCATCTGGAGGGAGACGGCGCGGACGTGGAGATGACGCGCGCCTACTTGAGGTGGTGTGAGCGCACGGGCCAGTCGGGAGACTGTCTGGGGTTGTTGGTGGAGCGCTCCACGGTGGGTGGGGATGGGCGCTATGCGCTGGCCATGGCGCTCGCGCATGGCGCGGTGCTGGAGGAGATGTGGGAAGCCTTCGAGGACATGGCGGACCCACGCGCGATGGTGGCGGCGGCGATGTGGACGGGGACGATGTACCTGGTCCTCTGGTCAGTGCCCGAGCCAGTGTCGAAGGGGCTGGCGGCGGTGATGACGGCCACGTTGATTGCCTATGTGGGGGTGGACACGTTCTGGAGCCTGATGGCGGGCTTCCAGCGGTTGATGGAGGCGGTGGACAAGGCCCACACCTTCGACGAGTTGCGCGAGGCGGGAGAGAGCTACGGGCGGGTGATGGGACGCAACGCGGCGAGGGCCTTCGCGATGCTCGCGACGGTGGCCGTCGGGAACACGGCGGCGGGCTTCGCGGGGCGGGTGCCGACGTTGCCAGGGTCCGCGCAGGCGTCCGTGCAGGCGAGCGCGAGGGCGGGCATCGCGCTCTCGGCCGTGGGTGAGGTGCAGGCGGTGGCGATGACGAGCGAGGTGTCACGCTCGCGGTGAGCACCGGCGCGGTGTCGGCGATGGCGCAGGGAGGAGGCGCTGTCGGACCCGTGGATTCAGCGGGGCATGACCACCACATCGCCACGGACAAGTGGTGGGAGTCCACCCGTGATGACGGACCCTGGTCGCCCAAGTTCGAAGAAGTCTTCGACAAGGCAGGTATGTCCCTGAATGACCCCGCCAACATCGTGAAGGTGGCTGGGCACAAGGGGCCACATCCTCAGGAGTACCATCAGCGCATTCTCGACCGGCTGAACTCCGCGATGCGGGACTGTGGAACGATGTCCCAGTGTCGGGAATCCTTGACGAGGGAGCTCCGGATGCTTGCCCGGCAGATCAGCTCGGAGGGAACGAGGCTCAACAAGCTGGTGACTCGACAGGAATGAAGCGACACTCCTCGAGATGCCGGGGCGATATTTCAGATGGATGGATGACGCCGAGGTGCCGGGGCGATGGCACCTTCGAAGTCCTGTGAACCTTCAAGGGCAGGAGGAGAACCCCTGGAGCTTCACGGCGGGCACACGTATCGACGCTCCAGGCCCATTGAGAGTCCCTGTCTCTCGGGCGGGCCGAGCGCTCGACTTCTCGCTGACGGGCCTCGCGGTGCCCATCGTCCACGTCCGAGTGGCGACGCTACTCACGGAACTGGCGCCCGAGGATGTGCAGGTCATCCCGGTGGAGATTCCCGGGCATCCCGAGCAGTACAGCATCCTCGTGGCGACGAAGCTCATCGAATGCATCGACGACGCGGCGTCCCGGGAGGTGGAGCGGTGGACGGCCGAGGACGGCCGGCCCGAGAAGGTGGGCCAGTACCGGGACGTGGACGGGCTGAGAATCGACCCGTCGAAGGTGGGTGAGGCGAAGCTCTTCCGGACGGGGGGCTGGCCCGTGGCGCTCATCGTCTCCGAGGACCTCAAGCTCGCGCTGGAAGCGCTCGGTGTCACGGGGACGCGCTTCACCGAGGTCTGAGGTCCACCGTATGGTGGCGCATGGGAACGAAGGAACAGGACGCCCGGGAGCGCATCCTCCGGGCGACCATCATCTGCATCGAGCGCGACGGGCTGGATGCCACCGGCATCCGCGAGATTGCCCGCGAGGCCCAGGTGAACAGCGCCGCCATCAGCTACTACTTCCGCAGCAAGGAGAAGCTCATCACCCAGGCCCTGGACTCCACCCTGGACCAGGCCTTCACCCACGTCCTCCTCGACTTCGACAAGCTCCTCGACGAGGGCCTCGCCGTCCGCGAGGCCTTCGAGACCCTGCTCGAGGACGTCGTCGGCAACGTCGGCCGCTACCCCCGCATCGCCCATGCCCACCTGCACGACGCACTCGTGCATCAACGCTACGACGGCCCCGCCGTCCAACGCCTCAACACCTTCCTCGAAGCGCTGTCCCGAAAGCTCGCCCCCGCCACACCCCACCTGAAGGAAGCGCGCCGCCGACTCGCGCTCACCCAGGTCTGGTCCTCCATCCTCCTCGTGTCCATGCTCCCCCGCGTGTTCGACCAGGTCCTCCTGCTCGACTTCCGCACCCTCGACACCCGCCGCGCCTGGGTGAAGCAATACACACGGCTGCTCTTCCCTACCTGAGCCCCGCCCCCGGCGCGAAGCGTCAACTCCAGTGCAACGGCTGCTTTCCCGCCGTCTTGAACGCGTGAGACTCGAAGTCTCTGTGAGTGTTCACTCGTGGACTGTCCAGCTCCGCGTCCCCAGAGGGGTTTCCGCAAGTCCGACAGTTCCTGAAAGTAGCGATTTTCATACCCCGCAGATGCGGGCTCGACTGGATGCGTGCTCCCAGGGGGGAGTGTCTGTCTTTCGCGTTTCGCGGGAGGACCGCATGCGTCAATCGTCGAAGTGGGTCGCCTGTCTCGTGCTGTGTTGCAGCGCGCTGGCGTGGGCACTCCAGCCCTCACAACCGAGCCCGTTGGCGAGCCAGGCGTTCTTCAAGCCGGAGCTGTACCTGCCCGTCTCCAACGTGTCCCTGGATGAAGCCCGCTCGAAGCTGAAGGGCGCGGCGCCCGGCGCGTGGGACGACTTCTTCGCCCGCAACGGGCGCGACTTCCACGTGTACCTGGACCCGCTGACGGGCATGCCCTCCGCCGTCCAGGGCGCCATCCCCCTCATCCCCGGCAAGGGCGTGGGCAACACCGTGACGCTCGGCTCGCTCCAGCAGCAGCTGGGCCGCTCCACCGGCGAGGTCGACGAGGCCGTCGTCGCCGATGCACTCTTCAAGTTCCTGAGCGACAACGAGGCCGCGCTCGGCGTGGACCTGCGCCAGCTGGGCCAGCCCCGCGTGAAGCAAGTCACCGACGTGCTGTGGCACGTGCTCATCCCGCAGGAGGTCGACGGCATCCCCGTGCGCCACGGCAAGCTGGTCGCCACGCTCAGCCACGGCAACATGGTGCTCCTGGGGACGGAGGCGTGGAGCAACGTCACCGCGTCCACGAAGCCCACGCTGAGCCCCGAGCAGGCCCTGACGCTCGGCGGTGAGCGCTTCGGCCTCCTGGAGACGCCGAGCACGCTGTGGCAGGAGCCCACGCTGGAGCTCGCCCCCCTGGCCCGCGCCGACGCGGCCTTCGGCGAGGGCTACCGTCACCAGCTCGTCTGGACGTATGGCTTCCAGAACCCCGGTGAGGTGGAGCGCTGGAAGGTGACGGTGGACGCGCACTCCGGCGAGGTGCTCGCGCTCGAGGACGACAACCACTACCTGGACGCCACCATCAAGGGCGGCATCTATCCGTTGAGCAGCACCGGCATCTGCCCCGACAACACCACCTGCGGCACCATGCAGCTGGACACGCCCATGCCCTGGGCGAACACGGGCCTGGCCTCGCCCAACAACTTCACCGACGGCGCCGGCGTCTTCAACTACTCCTCCGGCAACGTCACCACCACGCTGGCCGGCCGCTACGTGCGCGTGAGCGACACGTGCGGCTCGCCCAGCACCAGCTCCGCCACCGGCAACCTCAACCTGGGCGGCGCCAACAACCAGCACGACTGCACCACGGGCGGCGGTGGCGCGGGCAACACCCCGGCCTCCCGCTCCGCCTTCTACGAACTCAACCGCATCGCCGAGCTGGGCCGCGGCTGGCTGCCCAACAACACGTGGCTGCAGAACCAGCTCACCGCCAACGTGAACATCAACAGCACGTGCAACGCCTTCTGGAACGGCTCCACCGTCAACTTCTACCGCAGCGGCGGTGGTTGCCGGAACACGGGCGAAATCGCGGCCGTGTTCGACCACGAGTGGGGCCACGGCATGGATGACTTCGACTCCGGCGGCGCGCTGAGCAACTCCAGCGAGGCGTACGCGGACATCGCGTCCATCTACCGGTTGCAGGCCTCGTGCGTGGGCTATGGCTTCTTCGCCACGACGAACCTGGGCTGCGGCATGACGCCGGACGGCACGGGCTACAACCAGAACGAGGCGCAGGCGGGCGGGACGTGGTGCAACACCCGCTGCTCCGGCGTGCGCGACGCGGACTACCTGGCGCACGCGAACCAGACGCCGGCCACGCCGCAGAACTTCGTGTGCTCGCGCTGCTCCTCCGGCACCGGTCCCTGCGGCCGTCAGGTGCACTGCGCCGCGGCGCCCGTGCGTCAGGCCGCGTGGGACCTGGTCGCTCGCGACTTGCAGGCCGCGCCGTTCAACTACGACTCCAACACGGCGTTCATCATCGGCAACAAGGTCTTCTACCAGGGCAGCGGCAACGTGGGCTCGTGGCACGCCTGCAACTGCTCGGCGGGTACGTCCGATGGCTGCGGCGCGAGCCACGGCTACATGCAGTGGCTGGCCGCGGACGACGACAACGGCAACCTCAACGACGGCACGCCGCACATGACGGCCATCCACGCGGCCTTCAACCGCCACGGCATCGCCTGCTCCACGCCCGCGCCCGCCAACTCCGGCTGCGCCACGGGCCCGAAGACGGCGCCCACCGCCACCGTCACGCCGAGCGACGGCCAGGTGGCGCTCGGCTGGAACAGCGTGCCCGGCGCCAGCGAGTACTGGGTGATGAAGACGGAGGGCTACGCGGGCTGTGACTTCGGCAAGGTGCGCGTCGCCACCGTCACCGGCACCACGTACACGGATGGCGAGGTCGCCAATGGCCGGCAGTACTGCTACTCCGTCGTGCCGGCCAGCTCCAGCGCCTGCTACGGCCCCGCCGCCGCGTGCACCTGCGCGACGGCCGGTGGTCCGTGTACGCCCCCGGGGGGCGCCACCCTCTCCACCCCGGCGGACGGGGCGGCCAACGTGGCGCTGTCGCCCGTGCTCGACTGGGCGGACGTGGCGGGCGCGACGTCGTACGAGGTGCAGGTGGCCACCGACGCGGCCTTCGGCACCGTGGTGCGCTCGGCGACGGCGCTCTCCAACAGCACCTGGAGCGTGACGCCCGCGCTGACGGCCAACACGCAGTACTTCTGGCGCGTGCGCGCGGTGAGCGGCTGCGGCGCCGGCAACTACAGCGCGGCCTTCCGCTTCACCACCGCGGACACCACCTGTCAGCCCGCGGCGGCCCCGGTGCTCGCCACGCCGTCCAATGGCGCGACAGGCGTCGCGCTGTCCCCCGTGCTCGACTGGGGGGATGTGACGGGCGCGACGTCGTACGAGGTGCAGGTGGCCACCGACGCGGGCTTCTCCAGCGTGGTCCGCTCGGCCTCGACGCTCCCCACCAGCACCTGGAGCGTGACGCCCGCGCTGACGGCGGGCACGCAGTATTTCTGGCGGGCGCGCGCGGTGGACGCGTGCGGCGCCGGCAACTACAGCGCGGGCTTCAGCTTCACCACCCAGACGGGCGGAGGCGGCACGTGCACCACGCCGCCCGTGGCCACCTATGACGCGGCGCTCGGCACGCCCGTCTGCGGCAACGGCTGCGGTTGCGACACCGGCACGCTGGTCAACAGCCGTGGCAGCCAGTTCCTGGCGGCGGAGCCGAACGAGCCCAACACGCTGGATGGCTGCCCGGACGGCCCGTTCGGCTTCTACCACCTGGACGAGAGCATCGACCGCGTCGTGCTGCGCAGCGTGGACGGCGGGCCGATTACGCCGGGCAAGCAGGTCAAGGTGGACGTGACGGTGTGGTGCTACGACGCCACGGACAAGCTCAACCTCTACTATGCCCCCGTGTCCGGCTTCCCGCTCTGGTCCACGCTCGTCGCCGGCCTGCGGTGCACGGGCAGCGGCGCGAAGACCTTCAGCCACACCTTCACGGTGGGCAGCAGCGTGGGCCAGCACGTCCTGCGGGCCCAGTTCGTGGAGGCGTCCAGCCCGCAGCTGAGCTGCACCTTCGGCTTCTACGATGACAACGACGACGTCGTGTTCGGAGTCTCCGCCGCCGTCGCGTCCAGCCCCACCCTGCCCCAGGCCGTGCAGGGCCGTGCGAAGGTGACTCGCTGAGCTTCCCCGGTGCCGCCAGCCCGCTCGTGTCGGGGGCTGGCGGTACCGACTCTGCTCAACGCGCTCCGTGCGGTGCCGGGGCGACGGTGAAGTCGAAGTCCTCGGTGGGCAGGGTGTCCGGGAGCCATTCCACCGGATGGAGTCGCAGCCGGGCTCACGCACTGAGCCTCGTGTCAGTGAGGCACGGGCAGGGCTTCATGCTCCCGACACAACAACTGGCTGTCCTCGCGAGACAGCGGCTCGCGCGTCAGCCCGCAGCGGAAGCGCCCCGAGCCCTCGCGCTGGAAGTGCTTGCAGGTGGCGCAGGCGCCGAAGCTGCGCTGGGCGTTCGCCGCCTGCAGCGCGCTCAAGAGTCCGGTGAGCGCCTCCTCGAGCCCCTCGCCATCGCCGGGCAGCCGCGCCAGGGCCCGCTTGAAGACCTCCGGTGGTATGGCCGCTTTCAGCACCGCGCGCCCCTCCTCCGTCAGCATCAGGTGGACGACGCGCCGGTCCTCCGTGTCCGCCTCCTTGCGGAGCAGCCCCTTCTCCTCCAGCAGCAACAGCGTCTGGGACACGGTGCCCTTGGTGAGCCCCAGGTACTCGGTCAGCGCCGCGGGGGTGTTGCTGTAGCGATTGCACGCCTGCAGGTAGCGCAGCGCCTGCAGGTGCACCGGCTGCAACCCATGGGGCAGCCCCGCCGCCCGCTCCTCCGTGCGGAGCAGGTTCCCGAGTCGCTCGAGCAGCGCGTAGAGGCGGTCGCCGGCCATGGATCAAAAGGTATCGTGTCGATACTGAGTTGACAAGCGAAGGGGGCGGGCGCATTTAGTATCGAGTCGATATCAATCGACCCGCTGAACCACCCGCAGTCCCTGGGAGCACCCCATGACGACGCCCCTGATTGCCCCTGTTGGCCCCTCGAACACGCCCGCCGCCTCCGAGCCCACGCTCGCCGCCCTGAAGACGAAGTTCGGGGGTGTGCCGAAGATGTTCTCCACCTTCGCGCACTCGCCCGCGGCGCTGGAGGCCGTGGCGGGCTACTTCAACGCCATGGGCGGCGCGAAGCTGTCCGCGCGCACGCAGGAGGCCATCGCCATCGCGGTGGCGGAGCTGAACCGCTGCACCTACTGCCTCTCCGCGCACACGGCGCTGGCGAAGGGGCACGGCGTGAAGGCGGAGGAGCTCACGGGGTTCCGCGCGGGTCGCTCGGCGGACCCGCGCGAGCAGGCCATCCTGGACCTGGCCGTGGCCATCGCCCGGACGCGGGCGGCGGACGTGGGCCCGCAGCTGGCGCAGGCGCGCAGGGTGGGGCTGAGCGACGCGGAGCTGGTGGAGGTGGTGGCCGCCGTCGCGCAGAACGTGCTCACCAACTACCTCAACGTCGTGGCGGGCACCGAGGTGGACTTCCCTCGCGTCGCTTGAGTCCTCGCGGAGGTCCGTGGCGTGTTCGCACCGTGTGAGGCCGAGCGGGAGGTCCCCGCCCGGCCCCGCGCGATGGTCGTCATCGCGCGTGCGGCGGCGCCGCGCACGGTGGACGTCGGCTCTCGGGATACCCATCCACGAGGTCGTCACACTCACAACCGCGACGGCCATCCGGGCCCAGGCTCCACACCTCCACGGAGTCTGCCTCGACCGAGTAGCCGTAGGGCCGCTCCCAGGGGTCGAGCGGCACGGCCCCGATGATGAGCCCGCTCGTCACCAGGGCCTGGAGTCCTTCTTCTCGCGTCGGGTATCGCCCTGTCTTCGACCGGTAGGCGACCAGCATGCGCCGGAGGTTCTTCAGGTCGTACTGGGCCCGGTCCAGCTGCGCCGCCTTGTAGTTGGGGAGGATGACCGCGAACACATTGAAGCCACAGCAGGACAGCAGGCTGAGCGCCACCACCCAGGGCCACACCTTTCGTGGGCGCGGGAGGGGTGGTGGGGCGTCGGTGTCATTCATGGTCGACGTGGCATTTCAAACCCCATGCCCGCCTGGCCTCCCCGTGCGCCAAGGTCTGCTCCCGACTCCAGGCGCGTCACCCCGTCAGGGTGGTGCCCCTGGCGTGCGCCGTATTGGCGGACAGGTGCTCGCCGATGGCGACACAACCCGGCCCCAGGGACTCGGGTGGAGGTGAACCCGCGCGGGCGGGAGGGATGTCCGGCTCGTGCTCGAAGGCATCCCGGCCAGCGCCGGCGATGAGATTCGCCTGGAGTTCGCGGATGAGCGCCGCCTCGTCGACGATGGACCCTCGCGCGAGGTTGCTCGAGGACTCCCGGGGTCCCAAGGCGTCCAGCGCCTGTGCTGCCATCAGGCCGCGGGTGTCCGCGCCCTCCTGGCAATACCAGCGCCGTCCCGCGCGGGGCACTCCGGGAGCCACCTTGGCGAAGGGGCCTGCGGGACGCGTGAACAGACGCCCCGGGCCCGGCACCTCGGCGCCCCCGGTGTTGGAATGGCCCCTCCCCGCGGGGCTGGCGACAACCCCTTAGTCAACGCTCCGTGACGGAGTGCGCCATGTCAGTCATTGTCATGGGATACAGCGTCTGTGTTCATTTGAAGGCAGGGCGGTATGCGGGAGCGTCTGGGTCGTTCCCGGGTCCAGGTAGAATTTCAGCTTGCAGGCAATTGAAGGCCTGCCGACCAGGAGCGCACATGCAACGACTTCCCGCCCCAGCGTTCATCTTCAATCTCACCACGTCGTATCTGGCCCCGCGGTGTCTGTATGCGGTTGCACAGCTCGGCGTGGCGGACGTGCTGGGGACGACGCCGATGAGCACGGAGGAGCTGGCGAAGGCGACGGGGGCGCACGCGGACTCGCTGCACCGGATGCTGCGCCTGCTGTCGGCACAGGGGGTGTTCGAGCGGCGCGCGCAGGGCTGGGCGCACACGGACTACTCCGAGCACCTCAAGGCCAACCACCCGCACTCGCTCAAGGCGCTGGTGATGATGTTCAACGACGACATCAACTGGCGCAGCGCCCAGGCGCTGACGGTGTCCGCGCGCACGGGGCAGACGGCGTGCGACACGGTGACGCCCGGCGGCCTGTGGCCGTATCTCCAGTCCCACCCGGAGGACGCGCGCATCTTCGACGCGGCGATGACGGGCAAGTCGCACATGGCCATCGCGGCCATGCTCCAGGCGATGGAGTTCCACCGCTACGAGCACATCGCGGACATCGCGGGGGGCCGCGGCCACGTGCTGTCGGCGGTGCTCGACGCGACGCCCCGCTCGCGCGGCACGCTGTTCGACCTGCCCCACGTCGTGGAGCACGCTCAGGCGCACGCCCGCATGCAGAAGCAGGGCGGTGACTTCTTCGTCGGGCCGCTGCCCCGCGCGGACGCCTACATCGTCAGCAACATCCTCCACGACTGGGCGGACCCGCAGGCCATCTCCATCCTGCGCAACATCCGCAAGGCGGCGCCGGCCCACGCGGAGCTGCTCGTGCTGGAGATGATGCTGCCGGAGGGGCCGGAGCTGCACCCCGCACTGGTGATGGACATCGTCATGCTGTCGCTGGCGGGCGGACGCGAGCGCACCCAGGTCCAGTACGACGCGCTCTTCGCCGAGGGCGGCTTCAAGCTGGACCGCGTCGTCCCCACCCAGGGCCCGTACTCCATCATCGTGGGCAAGGTGGCGTGAGCCGTCCGCCCGACGAGGAAGAGGCAAACCCTCAATTTCGTTGAAGGTGTCACTGTGTGACAAGAGCTGACCCGCGGGTCCGCGTGCAGGTCGCGCGGACTCCGCGTGGAGTCGGGCTAGGCTGGTGGCCTCCTTCCCCTCAGGAGCCACCTCATGATTCGGAGTCTCTGGGCGCTGTGTCTCGTCGTCTGCCTCACGTCGGCCTGCTCCTCGGAGGACCCGCCCGAGGAGGGCCCCGACTCGCTGGGGGACGCGGGGACCGCGGATGGTGGGCTGACGCCGGACGGTGGCAACCCTCCCCCGGACGGCGGTGCGGGCAACCCGGATGGTGGCGGCGTCACCGAGGCCGCGTGCGAGCCGTTCGGCCGCTTCGGGCCGCCGGGCAACACCCTCACGCTGCCGGGGCCCAACGCCACCAACGGGGAGATGTACATCCCCAACGTGCAGACGCGTTACCCCGACGTGGACTGGAGCACGCTGGACCGGCTCTACATCCCCGCGGGCAACTACACGCTCATCAACCTGGGCAACCTGCCGCAGCGCCCGGCGAGCCGGCCGCTGGTCATCACCAACAAGGGCGGCCAGGTGGTCATCCGTCCCAAGGCGGGCAGCACCCAGGGCTACATCTGGTCCATGGGCGGCGGCTCGAACTGGGTGCTCACCGGCCGGTATGACCCGGACTCGGGCACGGGCCACGCGGACTTCCCGGGCCACCGCTGCGGCCAGTACGCCACGTCGCGCAACCGCTACGGCATCCTGAGCGATGGCATCTTCCTGAGTGAAGGCCACATGGGCGTGGGCATCGGGGACGCGCACAGCTTCGAGCTGGAGTACCTGGAAATCACCCGCTCGGGCTTCGCCGGCGTGCGCATCAACCGCGCGGCGAGCGGCGGGGTGGCGCCACCGCTCAATGACATCAAGCTGCACGACCTCTACATCCACGACACCGCCAGCGAGGCCATCTACTTCGGCTCCACGCAGGGCGCGCCCACGCCGCTCGCCACGAACCTCAAGGTCTACAACAACCGGCTGGTGCGCACCGGCAGCGAGGCGCTCCAGGTCCAGAGCCTGGGCGACGGGGCGCAGGTGCACCACAACGTCTTCGCCTTCGGGGCCATCGACTGGCGCGCCGTCTTCCAGCAGTACCAGGACAACAACTCCCAGGCCACGGTGCGCGCGGGCCGCATCCGCTTCCACCACAACGTCTTCGTGGGAGGCGCGGGCGCGCTGCTCAACTTCTTCGCCCAGCCCGAGTCGGGCGACGGGCCGCTCGACGTGGACTTCACCGACAACTACTTCGCGGACACGCTGTCTTTGGGCATCTGGTTCGGTGGCACCGTGGGGACGGGCTCGAGGTTCCTCTGGGAGCGCAACGCCTTCCGCGGGCTGGAGTTCGGCTACCAGAGCGTCTATCCGACCTCCTCGGACCCGGGCGTGGTGCTCAGCAGGGCGAACACCGTCACCTCGCCCATCACCTTCAAGGACAACCGCTGGGAGGGCGGCCGCCGGCTCATCGCGGGCCTCACGGGCGGCACCGGCACCGTGGGCACCGTGACGGCCACCGGCAACGTGAACGGCGCCGTCCCAGCGCTCACTTTCGTGAACACCGGTCTGCCGGCGGGGACCGCGACGCGCGCGCTGGAGATGTGGACGGACCGCGCCATCCGCGCCCCCAACTCACCGGAGGTGACGTACGCCGCGGGCGCGCTGGTGATGCACGACGGCCAGCTCTACCGGGCGCGCGCGCAGAACACCAACAAGGTGCCGCCCCAGAACGCCGCCCTCTGGGAGCTGCTGCCGCCTCCCGCCGATGACCTGCGCACCGCCCCCGGCACCGAGTGGCACACGAAGGGCGTGGGGCTCCTCGACGTCGCGCCGTGAGCACGGCGTGAGCCTTCCAGACGGTGTCTCCGGGCGCGGCCTTCGCGGCCACTCCGTCGCCCTCACGGACACGGTGGAGGGACAGGGCGAGGCCCTCGAGTACGCGCCGAACGGCTCGGGCTGCTTCACCATGAGCGAGTCGGGGATGCCGTTCCGGCTCGAGCGCGTCGCCCGTCAGTCGCGGGAGGGGTGCTCCCGGGAGCCGCCGCGGGCTCCCGGGAGCACACCGGTGGGTCAGGTGCTGGAGCCGTCACAGCCCCAGGCGGCGCCGTCGCAGCGAATCCAGTTGCTCCCGTAGTCGCACTCCCAGGCGCCGTTGCACCGGAGCACCGAGCCGTTCTCGCAGATGAGCTCCAGGAAGCACGGGCCGGGATAGGCCGAGGGGTCCTTCTGCTCGTGCTCCTGCTCCGAGGCGCCCGCGACGGCCGCCGGAGGAACCACCGCCGCCGCGAGTCCGACCACTGCGCCCAACGTCACCGCGAGCCACGTCTTCATGGGGACCGCCTTTTCGTGAAGGGGAGCCCAAAGGCTAACATCATCCGGTGACATGAGTTTCAGGGTGGCGGCTGTTCCAGCCTTGTCGACAGGCGATGGCTGGGGACACGGATGTTTTCATTCGGGTAAGAATCATGGGGTCCCCGGGACTCCCTCCCTGGACACTTCGAGGACGACGTCATGGACCAGCTCACCGCGATGCGGGTGTTCGCCCGGGTGGTCGAGGCCGGCACCTTCACCCGGGCCGCGGACACCTTGAAGATGCCCAAGCCCTCCGTGACGAAGCTGGTGCAGGGGTTGGAGGCGCACCTTCAAGTGAAGCTGCTCCAGCGCACCACGCGGCGGGTGACGGTGACGCCGGAGGGCGCGGCCTACTACGCGCGGACGTCCCGGCTGCTGGCGGACCTGGAGGACATCGAGGCGGACGTGTCGAGCGCGCGGACCCGGCCCCGGGGACGTCTGCGGGTGGATGCGGGCTCGTCGGTGTCCAACTTCCTGCTCATCCCCGCGCTGCCGTCGTTCCGGGAGAAGTTCCCGGACATCCAACTGGAGCTGGGGGTGGGGGACCGCTCGGTGGACCTGGTGGGGGACGGCGTGGACTGCGTGATTCGCGGCGGCGTGTTGCCGGACCCGGCCCTGGTCGGTCGGCGCATCGGTGAGCTGGACTTCGTGTCCTGCGCCACGCCGGGCTACCTGAAGCGAAGGGGGACTCCGACGCAGCCCACCGACTTGCAGGATGGCCACGACATCGTGAGCTACTTCTCCACGCGGACGGGGCGGGTGATTCCGTTGTCGTTCCTCCAGGGCGAGGAGCGGCTGGAGGTGCTGGGGCGCGCCAGCGTGGCGGTGAACGAGAGCACGGCGCATCTGACGGCGGTGCTTGCGGGGCTGGGCGTGACGCAGCTGCCGGAGTTCGTCGTGCGCCCGCATCTGGCGAGCGGCGCGCTGGTGCGGCTGTTGCCCGAGTGGCGATGCGAGCCGTTCCCGGTCTTCATCGTGTATCCGCAGAACCGGCACATGAACGCCAAGCTGCGCGCCTTCGTGGACTGGGCGGTGGAGCTGTTCGCGCCGTTCCGCGCGCGCGGTGAGGTCCGTCAGGCGGCCTCGGGACGGTGAGCGGGTGGCGTGAGGCGTAGCGGTCCGTCAGCGCGCGGCGTGGGCGAGGGCGGAGGCGTCCTCGAGGAGCTGCTCCAGCCCCTGGGGGTCCTCCGTCACGCGGTAGTAGCCGCGGAGCCGGCCCGCGGCGTCCACGAGGACGAAGTGCTCGCCGTGGAAGAGGGAGAGGAAGTCGTCCTCGTCGGCTTCCTCGGCACGGCCCATCATGACGCGGAAGCCCTTCAGGACGGTGGTCTCCACCTGTTCCAGGGGGCCCGTGACGAGGCTCCAGTTGGCGGTGTCGAGGGCGTGGTCCCGGGCGTAGGCAGCGAGCCGTTCAGGTGTGTCGTAGCGCGGGTCCACGCTGAAGGACACGAAGTGCACCGGGACGTCCTGCTCGCGGGCGCGTCGCTGGAGCCGGGCCATGCGCTCGGTGAGCAGGGGGCAGACGGTGGGGCAGCGGGTGAAGAAGAAGCCCACGACGACGACGCGGCGCTCCAGCTGGGCCTGCGTGAAGGCGCGGGACGCATGCCTGGTTGCGGCAACATGCCGCAAGGAGGCGGAGGATTCGTCTGGCTACAGTCACCATGGGGCGTGAAGACACGCGTCCATGGAGCGTCGACGTGAGGACATGGGTCGTGTGGATGATGCTGTCGGGAGCGCCGGCGTTCGCGACGCCGCGCGCGCAGGCCGAGGCGAGCACCGCGGAGTCCGTGGTGGGGATGACGCAGAGTGCCTCGGGACGGTGGCACGTGAAGGTGCTGTCCACGGCGACGCCGCTGAAACGCGGGCCACAGCGCTTCACCGTTCGCGTCTCGGATGCGGCGAACGGGAAGCTCGCTCAGGGACTGGAGCTGCGCGTGCAGCCGTGGATGCCGTCCATGGGACATGGCATCGATGAGGCCCCGCGCGTCACGTCGCGCTCGGATGGCGTGTTCGAGGTCTCGGAACTCGACCTGTTCATGCCGGGGACGTGGGAGCTGCGCTTCACGCTCGCGGGTCGGGAGCAGGACACCGCGAGCGTGACGCTCAAGCTGGGCAGATGAGGTGCGCGTGAGGACCGTGCCCGGGTTGGGCGAGGTCTGAGACGTCCGCGAGGGAAGCGGCTCAGGTGCTCGCCTTCTTCTTCGCCGGGGGCTTCCTGGCGCCTGCCTTCTGTTTCGAGGTCGCCTTGGTGCCGGTCTTCTTCGACGCCACTTTGCGCGCGCTGGCCTTCTTCGCCGGGGTCTTCCTGACGCCTGTCTTCTGCTTCGAGGCCGCCTTGGCGCCAGTCTTCTTCGGCGCCGACTTCTTCGCGGGCGTCGTCTCCAGGCCGCTCAGCGCCTTCTTCCACTGTTGGATGTACTCGGCGCGCGACGCCGCGTCGGGGAGCCCTTCCATGTGCAACGCGACGGTGTGCCCTCGCGCGGCCGGGAGGACGCGGAGCTGCGCGGTCCTCGGTCGCGGCCAGTCCGCGCGCGTCAGGCGGATGCGCAGCAGGGCCGGCGCACGCACCCGGACCGCCAGGACCTCCGTCCCATCCTTCAGCGTCGTCCGCTCACCCTCCTTCAACGCCGCGCGCGGCGAGGAGAGCCACCGCCCCAGGCCCGAGCCCTCGGCCCAGTTCCTCCAGGCGTCCTCGGCGCTCATGTCCATCGTGTGGCGAGCCCCTGCCGCATACGTTCCATCCGCCGCGAGACCTGCGAGCATTCTCCATCTCCTTTGCCGCCCACGATGGACAGGCGCGCACGTCCGGGCAACCGGGAAGTGACGCTGCGGACCCCCGCGGCCTTGGTGTAGAGGAGCCTGGTGACCCCACCCCCGTCCATCGCCGTCGACTTCATCGAGGAGGAGACCCGCCGCTATGTGCGGAGCTACCGCTCGGCAGCGCTGTGCGCCGGCGTCACCTGGCGCGGTGAGTGGCATGTCCAGACCTACCGGAAGCAGGGCAACGCTCCCGCCTACGAGGCGCTCTTCGGCCTGGGCGGCCTCACGCAGGTCTTCACCGGCGCGCTGCTCGCCCTGCTCGTGGACAAGGGCCAGGCGCGGCTGGACATGACGCTCGGCGAGGTGATTCCCCGCGCGCTGCTTCCCGACGCCGACGCGGGGCGCATCACCCTGGAGCAGCTGGCCACCCACACCTCCGGGATGCCCCACCTGCCGCCCAACCTGGACGCGCCCGAGTCGCGACCGGAGGACCCGTTCGGTCACTACTCCGCCCAGCGTTTCGGCGACTTCCTGCGCGGCTACTACCCGACCGCTCCCCCCCCGCGCCCCTTCTCCGAGTCCCTGCTCGGCATGGGCGTGCTGGGACATGCGCTCTCACGCCGCGCGGGCGTCAACTACGGGCACGCGCTCCGCGACTGGCTCTTCAAGCCGCTGAAGATGAGCGACACCTCGACGCGCGTGACGGAGGAGCTGGCGCCCAGGCTCCTCCCAGGTCACACCGCGAGGGGCCGCCCCGTGCCCGGATGGACCTTCCCCGCGCTCCCCGGCGCGGGCGCGCTCCACTCCACCGTGCTCGACCAACTGCGCTTCCTCGACGCGTGCCTCGGTCGCGAGGACGCGGGCCTGGCGCGTGCGCTCGCGATGACCTGGGTTCCCCGCGCGGAGGCGGGCAAGGTGCGCATGGGGCTGGGCTGGTCGCTCTCCCAGGTGAGGGGCCACACCGTGGCGTGGTGCTCGTCGGTGATGGGGGGCTATGTGGGCTTCATCGGCCTGGTGCCCACGGCGGCCACGGGCGTGGTGCTCCTGGCGGACCACGGGTGGTCGCTGTTCGCCGCACTCCGGGGACGCGTGCCCCTGGAGGGGCCGGGGTTCGCGCTCCTCTCCCGCCTCATCGCACAGCCGCCGGAGTAGTTGGCGCGACACCCCTTCCGAAAAAGGTTGCGGCCTCATGACGAGGGCGTGGCAGGTTACGCCCACCGACACCATGGTTGAGTACGACCCGCATCGTTGGTGGAGTTACTTCCACTACCTCAAGGGCTCGATGGTCCGCGAAATCGTGGCCCGAGTCATGGTCTGCGTCCTGTGGTCCCTGGGCGTCGCCCTCTTCCACACCCACGTCCGCTCGGTGAGCATCCCCGCCACGGTGCACACCCTGGCCGGAATCTCGCTGAGCCTCCTGCTCGTCTTCCGCACCAACTCCTCCTACGACCGCTTCTGGGAGGGCCGGAAGCTCTGGGGCGGCATTGTCAACGAGACGCGCAACCTGGCGCGCGCCTCGGGCGTCTTCCTCCAGTCCCAGCCCGTCCTCTACACCGCGATTCTGAGGTGGACCGCGGCCTTCCCCTTCGCCTCCGCGTCGTCGCTGCGAGGCAAGGCGTCGCTGGGCCCGCTGGCGCAGGAGCTCCCCGCGGATGAGGTGGCCCAGGTGATGGGCGCCCAGCACGTGCCCTTCGCGGTGACTCGCAAGCTGAGCTCGCTGCTCGACGCCGGCCGCCGCGAGGGGCGCTATTCCGAGTACGTGCAGATGCAGCTGGACCAGAACGTCCAGCTCCTCCTCGACTACCTGGGCGGCTGTGAGCGCATCCGCAAGACGCCCATCCCCTTCGCGTACGTCATGCACCTGCGCCGCGCGCTGCTCGTGTATTGCTACACGCTGCCCTTCGCCCTGCTGGACGCGCTGGGCGGGCTGACGGTGCTGGCCACGTTCATCGTCGCGTACGTGTTCTTCGGCATCGAGGAGATTGGCGTCGAGATCGAGGACCCCTTCGGCCACGACGACAACGACCTGCCACTGGACCTCATCTGCTCCACCATCTACGCCAACCTGACGGCCATCATCCCCGCGCAGCCGCAGCCGCAGCCGACGCAGCCGCCTCCGACGACGTGAGCCCTCAGCGGCCCGTCACGGGCGCCGCGTCCGAGGGCGCGTCGTGGACACACAGCCAGAGGCCATCCTCGGGCGTGCAGCGAGTGCCCGGGATTCGCTGGAGCTGGGCCGCGCGCGCGGGGATGGACAGGTAGACGGTGCGCGAGTCCAACCGGCCCGCCGCGATGTCCGCGTCCAGGCCCAGGCAGTACTCCTGGGCGCGAGCGTCGTCGAGCCGTGTCACATAGCCGCTGTTGAAGGTGAGGCCCAGCAGGTACGCGCGGTAGGCCCAGCGGTGGTAGTCCATGGGGCCCGCGCGGCAGCCACGGCCGGAGCTGTCATGCATCTGCGGTGGGTAGAGGACCAGGTGCTCGCGTCCCTTCGACGCCGCGGTGAGCGCGGGAGAGGGGGGCGTGCCCCAGCGGCCCGCGCCCTGGTTCGCCTGTCGCCCGTCGCCCAGGTTGAGGTCCATCACCTGGAGGCCGAGCAGCAGGCCCGCGAGCAGGGTGGCGCGCGCGGCGCTCAGCCTCCTGGCGAGGACCAGCGCTCCGCCCAGGAGCACCAGGTAGTAGAGCGGCCAGATGAAGCGTCCCGAGGAGCGGAACGCCTCGACCCATGGCAGCACGGGCCGATAGAGCGCGGACAGGTCGGCGACGTCCTTGCCCAGGAAGGTCACCCGCGAGGATAGGGCGAAGAAGGCGAGCCCCACGGACAAGACGCTCACGGGGAGCCAGCGTCGCCACAGCGCGAGGTGCGGCGTGGGCTGGCGCGCGAGCAGGACGGCCGCGAGCAGGGCCCCGAGCAGCCCTCCGGCGCCGAGGTAGCCGAACCCCTCGTACTGTCCCCCGAGCCGGGGCAGCAAGGGCAGCAGGCGCGACCAGTTGTAGTGGTGGCCGTGCGGGTTGAAGAGCGTGTTGAGGTCCGCGGAGAACTCGCCGAAGCCGCCCGCGCCCACGGGAGTTCGGGTGCCCAGGTAGCCGAACACGAAGAAGAGCCCCAGCATGGCCGCGACACACGCCACGGCCGCGAGCAGCGGCACCTTCACGGGCAGCTGTCGCTCCAGCGCGGTGCGCACGCAGAGGGAGATGGCGAGCGGCAGCGTCATCACCGCGATGACGGGGTGGATGCCCGCGGTAAACACGCAGAGCGCCAGCGCGAGCCAGAGGGCCTGGCGTGCCGCGCGCGCGTCTGGCTGGGGGATGAGGTGCAACCCCACGAGCAGGACCAGGGGCCAGTGGGTGCAGAGCGCGACGTGCGACAGGGCCATCCGCGACAGCAGCGTGGGGGACAGCACCAGCAGCGCGCCGACACACGCCTGCTGTTGCTTGGTGGCGCCCAGACGCTGGGCGACCCAGGCCGCGGCCGCGCCCTGCAGCATGAGACACAGGCACAGCCACGGGCCGACGTACTGGAAGGTCGTGGGCAGCAGCGGGGAGAGGGGCCGCAGCAGCAGTCCCACCCAGGGCATCGAGTCCGTGTACCCGAGCGAGGTCCCCAGCGGATGGATGTAATTGGGGGTCGACCCCAGCGGGAAGCCCAGCGGGGCCTGCCGGAAGTAGAGCCACCCCATCAGGTGCTGGCTGAAGTCGTCGCGGATGAGCCAGCCGATTCTCCCAGGCTGGAGCGCTCCGGCGCCGAGGGTCGCCAGGAACGTGAGCAGCCCCGCGAGCGCTGCGAGGAGTGGTCCCTGCTGCTCGTCGCACCACCGGACGAAGGGGTGTCGGCGCGACGTCCCCGGGGGAGGGGACGCCGGGGCTGCGGGAGACAGGGCGGTGCTGGAGTCACTCGCGTCCGACATGGGCGGTGCTTGAGCACGGGACTTCCCGCCCCGTCAAGGCGGGGCGGGCAGCGGAGCGCTCCACCTCGGGCGCTGTCGTCGTGACGAGGCTTGAAGGCCCGTCGTCTGGCTCGGGCGCTGTCGTCGTGACGAGGCTTGAAGGCCCGTCGTCTGGCTCGGGCGCTGTCGTCGTGACGAGGCTCAAAGCCCGTCTTTCGGCTCGGGCGCTGTTGCCGTGACGCGGCTCAAGGCCCGTCGTCCGGCGCGGGCGACGGAGGCGTGAGCGCCCGGCCTCTACAGTCCCGCGAGCCGACCCAGCACACGCGTGGTGTCCTTCTCGAGGAAGTCGACCAGCGCCGCCGCGCGCGTGTGCCGGATGAGGGGCGCGTTCTGTCCCGCCCACAGCGACAACAGGTCCTCGCGTCCTTGCCGGGCCGCCGCCTGGCGCAGTGGCTGGGTGAGCCAGTTCTGGATGGGGTAGGGCGGCACCTCCCGCTCGTGCGACATCATCTCCCGCAGGAAGCGGTTCTTGATGCCGCGCGCGTAGCGTCCGGAGAACACGCGCGTGAGCACCGTGCCCCGAGCGGACTCCTGGCGCAGCGCCTGCCGGTAGGCGTCGCTCGCGTTGGACTCCTCGCACGCGAGGAAGGCCGTGCCCACCTGCACGCCCTCGGCCCCCAGCGCCAGCGCCGTGGCCACCGTGCGCCCATCCGCGATGCCACCCGAGGCGATGAGCGGCGTCTTCACCCGGTCCGCCAGCTGGGGCACCAGCGCCGTTGTCGCCGGGGACTCCTCCGCCGGCCGGAGGAACGAGGCCCGGTGGCCTCCCGCCTCACTGCCCGAGGCGACGATGAGGTCCACCCCCGCCGCCTCCAGCGCCAGCCCCTCGTCCACGTTCGTCGCCGTGCCCGCCGTGAGGATGCCCGCCGCCCGGCACGCCTCCAGCACCCGCGCCGAGGGGATGCCGAAGATGAAGCTGAACACCGGCGGCTTGAGCGCGAGCACCGCCTCCACTTGCGCCTCGTAGTCCTGGGAGAACGCGCTCGGGTACGTGGGCTGCGCCAGCCCCAGCTCGTCGTACCAGGGCTTCAGCCGCTCGACGGCCGCCTGGAACTGCGCGGGCGTCGGGCGCAGCGCCTTCTCTCCCTCCAGCGGCACCCACAGGTTGATGGCGAACGGGCGCGAGGTGAGCCCCCGCAGCTCGCGGACGGTGGCCTCGATGTTCTCGGCGCTCAGGTGATGGGCGCCGAACGAGCCGAGCCCCCCCGCCTCGGACACGGCCGCCGCCAGCCGCGTCGAGGACATCCCTCCGCCAAACGGCCCCTGCACCAGGGGGAGCCGGGTCCCCAGCTTCCGTGCCACGCGCGTGTCGGTCCACATGGAAAAGCCCTCGTCGTCGTTCCAGGTGCCCTGTCGTAGCGAGGCGCCCCCGCCCTGTCCGGGCAGACGGCCCGCCATGCCCCCTTTCCGATAAAGGCGCGAAGAAGCCCGCCTTGTGGGAGCAGGCCGCCACGGCGCTTGCCCCGGTGGGGGGCGGGTGCCACCCTCCCGCGCCTTGGCTCTTCGCGAGGGACCCCATGCAAGCACCCGGACCGAGGATTGAAACCGCGCGCCTCATCCTGCGCCCCACGGCGCTCGAGGACTTCGAGGGCTTCGTCGCCCTGATGTCCGACCCGGACTCGGCGCGGCACATCGGCGGGGTGCAGCCACGCTCCGTCGTCTGGCGCGGCATGTGCGGGATGGCCGGCGGCTGGGCCCTCCAGGGCTTCTCCATGTTCTCCGTCCTGGAGCGCTCCACGGGCCGGTGGATTGGCCGGGTGGGGCCCTGGTGCCCGGAGGGCTGGCCCGGCACCGAGGTCGGCTGGTCCCTGCTGAAGGAGACGTGGGGCCGTGGCTACGCCACCGAGGCCGCCAGCGCCGCCATGGACTGGGCGGTGGACCACCTGGGCTGGACGGACATCATCCACTCCATCGCTCCGGAGAACGCCCCCTCCCAGCAGGTGGCGCACCGGCTGGGCTCGCGCCTGAGGGGGCCCGGCAGACTCCCCGCCCCCTTCGAGGCCGCCACGGTGGAGCTGTGGGGGCAGACCCGCGAGGAGTGGCGGGCCCACCGCCGCGCGGCTCCGTCCATTGGCTGACCCCACGCGTGGGATTCCAGGGCACGACGGGGGCCCTGGTGTTATGTCCGCCGGTGGGCTAGTCCTCGCCCCGGGGGCGTGTTCACCCCGCCAGCTCCCTTTCTCACCGGGCAAGGGAGCGATTAGATTCGAGGTTCGGTTCACCCGAGCCATGCCGTAACTTCGCGACCTGCCACACCCTTGGGTAGCAGGTCCTACACCCCTTCGAAGGAGCGCAACATTCTTCGTGATCAGAGAAGCAGCCGCGGCCAGAGCCGCGACCAGAGGACCAACCGCCGCATCCGCGCCCGCGAAGTCCGTGTCATCGGCTCGGGTGGCGAGCAGCTCGGCGTCATGCCGCTCGAGGCCGCGCTCGAGAAGTCGCGCTCCGAGGGTCTGGACCTCGTCGAGATCAGCCCGATGGCTTCGCCGCCAGTCTGCAAGATCATGGACTACGGCAAGTTCAAGTACGAGGAGAAGAAGAAGGCCTCGGAAGCCAAGCGCGCCCAGGTCGTGGTCCACCTGAAGGAAGTGAAGCTCCGTCCGAAGACGGAGGACCACGACTACGACTTCAAGGTCCGCAACACGCGCCGCTTCATCGAAGAGGGCGACAAGGCGAAGGTCGTCATCCAGTTCCGCGGGCGTGAAATCACGCACAAGGAGCAGGGCACCGCCATCCTCGACGACGTGGCGAAGGACCTGAAGGATGTCGCCGTGGTGGAGCAGCCGCCGCGGATGGAAGGGCGCTTGATGTTCATGATTCTGGCGCCCAACCCGAAGGTGGCCCAGCGCGCCCGCGAGCAGGTCCGCGCCGCCGCGGCCGAGGCCAAGCGCGGCCCGCCGCCCGGTGAGAAGGCCGCCGCGGAGAAGCCTTCCGCGGAGAAGCCCGCCGCGGAGAAGCCTTCCGCCGAGAAGCCCGCCGCCGAGAAGCCCGCCGCGGCGAGCACCAGCACCACCACCGAGGAGAACGCGTCCGCACCCGCGTCCACCCCGGCGGGCACCACCCCCTGAAGCAGACGCCCCGCACGCGGTGGATGACCTCCACCGCGTAGGGGAGACGCTCCCGGGCCGCGCCGGCCCTCTTCCAGCCTCCCTGGAATGAGGTGGCGCGGCGGGAGGCCTGAGGCGGACAGGCGCCGGGTTGTCCGGTGAAAGCGGTCCAGGCGAACAACCCCTGTCGAGCCGGTGTAGGCTGATAGGTTGGAAGCGCCTGTAAACCGAACTCAGCCCCATGCAGCAGAAGCTCGCCGCCGACATGTCGACGACCGCCGTGCAGACGAAAGGCCCACCCGCGACGGCCCCGCGGAGTGTGCCAGCGCTGACTGTCGTGTCTCATCCCCACCCCCAGCGCATCGGAGAGCAGCTCCTCTTGGAGGTGCTCGCCAGCGTGGGCCGGACGGCGGCCTTGTCGCGCAACGCCCCGGACTTCTCGCGGCCCGGGGGGCTGCTGGCGCTGCCGTTGGGAGACCCCTTCCTGAGCCGGACGCCGGTGCTCTTCGAGCCCGCGGCCCAGGGGGGCCTGCGCCTGCGCGTGCCGGAGGATGGCACCCAGGTGTGCGTGGCCGGCGAGTCGGTGGCCGGGGGCCGGGAGTTCACCCGGGAGGAGCTGGTGGCCGGGGTGCCGCTGGTGCTCGCCGAGCGCGTGGTGCTGCTGCTGCACCTGGCGTCCACGGCGGCCCCGTCGGTCCACCGGGATTTGGGGCTGGTGGGGCAGAGCCAGTCCATCCAGCAGCTTCGCGACGACATCCTGCGGGTGGCGGACCTGGCGGTGCCGGTGCTCATCCGCGGCGAGACGGGCACGGGCAAGGAGCTGGTGGCGCGCGCCATCCACGAGCAGGGGCCGCGCCGCTCGGGGCCGTTCGTCAGCGTGAACCTGGGCGCGCTCTCCAAGGAGCTGGTGGCCTCGGAGCTGTTCGGCGCGCAGCGCGGCGCGTACACGGGCGCCAGCCGAGACCGGGACGGCTTCTTCCGCGCGGCGCATGGCGGCACGCTGTTCCTGGACGAGGTGGGCGAGGCGCCCGCCGAGGTGCAGGCCGCGCTCCTGCGCGTGCTGGAGACGGGCGAGGTGTACCCGGTGGGCGGGCACACGCCGGTGCCGGTGGACGTGCGGCTGGTGGCCGCCACGGACTCCAACCTGGAGGCGCGCATCGAGGAGCGGCTGTTCAAGGCGCCGCTGCTCCACCGGCTGGCGGGCTTCGAGCTGCGCGTGCCTGCCTTGCGCGAGCGGCGCGAGGACATCGGCCCGCTGTTCCTCCACTTCGCCCGGCAGGAGCTGGAGACGACGGGCGAGGGCTGGCGGCTGTCGCCCACGGACCCGCGCGCGGCGCCCTGGCTGCCCGCGTCCGTCGCGGTGCGGCTCTTGCGCTACGCGTGGCCCGGCAACGTGCGGCAGTTGCGCAACGTCACCCGGCAGCTCGTCATCGGCAGCCGCGGCCTGCCTGGCCTGCGCGTGGACTCGCGGCTGGAGCAGACGCTGGACGCCGAGTCGCTGCCGGTGCCCGGGCGGGTGCTGGCCCCGGCCGGCGCGGGTGTCCCCGAGGCGGGGGAGGCGAAGTCCTCGCGCCGCAAGCCCTCGGAGGTGGGGGAGGACGAGCTGCTCGAGGCGCTGCGCGCGTGCTCGTGGGACCTCAAGGCCACCGCGGACTTCCTCGGCATCCCCCGCCCGTCCGTCTACGTGCTCATCGACAAGAGCTCGCTCATCCGCACCGCGCGGGACTTGAGCCCGGAGGAGATCACCCGCTGCTTCCAGGAGTGCGCGGGGGACCTGGACAAGATGGTGCAGCGGCTGGAGGTCTCCCGCCGCGCGCTCCAGCGCCGCGTGCGCGAGCTGGGCCTGTCGGACGCGTAATCACCCCGGACACGTCAGTCCCCGGGGGTGACACGTCGTTGACGTGTCCGCGTGCGCGCGCCGTGCGCGGGTGAAGCACCCGCTCCGAGGGACGGACACGTCGGTCGCCTCTGGTACGGTGCCTGCAACCCACACCGCGCATCTGCGGTTCCAACCCGGAAGGAGTCACGGCCCATGACTGTCACCGTCACCATCACGTCCGACGACATCAGCTACAGCCCTTCGAACATCGTGAAGCACGGCGAGGAGGTGGAGTTCAAGCTGCAGGGCATCTCCTCCGCCCAGGTGGTCTTCAAGGACGGGACCACCTGCCTCTCGGGGCCGGGCTCCTTCACCCTGGACACCTCCAATCCGCTGGCGCAGGAGAGCGACCAGCATGTGACGCAGACGTGCCTCAAGCGCCTCTACCCGTTCGACGTCGTGATTCCCGCGCCCCCGCCGTCCCAGGCCGCGAGCTTCATCGGCTCCAACGCGGAGACGAAGAAGGGCGGCCTGGACGTGACGACGGACCCGCCCGAGGACCCGAAGAAGTAATCGGGCGTGGGCCTCAGGGCGCGGCGGGCCGGACGGAGAGCTCCAGGTCCGGTGCCAGCCGCGCCTTCCACGTCGAGGCCAGGTGCGGGTTCTTCGCCAGCGCCTGCTCCGCGTCCTCGCGGGCGCGCGCCGTCCACGCCTGACGCTGCTCCGGGACGGTGGCGCCCTCCGCCAGCGCCCACAGGAGCCCGGCGCGCAGCAGCCGTGCCCGGGCCCACTCCGGCCGGGCCGCGAGGATGCGCTCGACGCCCTCCAGGGCGCGCGTCAGCTCCCCGGTCGCGTCCCCGCCCTGGCGCGCCTTCCAGCGCCCCCAGGCCAGCGCCAGCTCGCTCGACGCCAGCACGTACTCCTGGCGCTGGGGGGACAGCTCCACCGCCTGGGCGAGCGCGTCCTCGGTCCGCCGGAAGTCCTCCTCCTTCGCGGTGCCCAGGCGCACCCGCTCGCGCGCGTGCACGTCGAAGAGGGCGCCCTGGTAGCGCCACGCGTAGCCCAGGCGCGGGTTGAGCTGCCGGGCGCGGTCCAGCGCCTCCTGCGCGCGGGTGAGCCTGGGCGCCACGTCGCGCCGCTCCTGCAGCGCGTGCGTGGCCGCGAGCACGTGCACGCGGGCCAGGTTGGTCCAGATGTCCGCGTCGCCGGGCATCATCTCCAGCGTCTTGCGGTAGGCGGCCTCCGCCGTCTTCAGGCCGAAGGACGGGTCCTGCCCGCGCGCCAGGAGGAAGCCCGCGCGCACCGCCTCCACCTCGCCCAGATTGTTGTAGGCGTAGCTCTGCTGGGGGGCCGCCTCGCGCGCCTGCTCGAAGGCCTCGCGCGCCTCCGTCAGGAGCGCCTCGACGTCCTCGCCCTCCTCCCAGCGCTGCTCGGCCCACCACAGCAGGGCCGCGCCCAGGCCGTTGGCGAGCTGGGGCAGCTTGGGGTTGATGTCGCGGCCCTGGCGGTAGAGCGCGAGCGCCCGCTCCAGGTCGGGCCTCGGGTCCTGGCCGTGCTCCTGGCGCCAGCGCGCCAGCTGCTCGGACACGTCCGCGCCCTGGTAGCAGGCGATGACGTTGCGTGGGTTGAGGGCGAGCGCGCGCTGGATGGCCTCCAGCGCGCGGGTGAGGTCCCCCTGCGCGTCCGGCGCCCGGGTGAGGCCCGCCCTCGCGCGGTAGGCATTGCCCAGGTTGATCCACGCGTCGGCCTGGGTGTCGCGCAGGCGGATGGCGGCCAGGTAGGCGTCGATGGCCTTGCCCTGGTGCTCCAGCGAGTCCAGGCCGAGTCCGCTCTCGTAGTCGGCCCACACCTGATGCGTCACGCCCAGGTTGGCGTGGAAGGCGTAGTCGCGCTCCTCGGGCCCCAGCTGCTCGAAGGCCTCGATGGAGTGGCCCAGCTGCTCGCGCGGGTCCTGGGAGAGCCGCTGCAGGTGGCGCGCCCACAGCCGGTGGATGATGGCCAGGTCCAGCGTGACGCGCTCGGCGGGGGGCGCGAGCTTCAGCGCGGCCCTGGCCGCGTCGATGGCCTTGCCGAAGAGCACCTCCACGTCCGTCGCGTTCTGGTTGGCGTGCTGCTCGCCCAGCCGGCGGTGCAGCCGCGACAGCACGATGAGCGAGCGGTGGTGTCCGGGCGCGGCCTGGAGCGCGCGTCCCAGGGCGGCGAGGCCCCGCTCGTACGGGGGCTGCACGTCGCCGGAGCCGTACAGCTCCATCACGAGCGCCGCCAGCTCCAGGCGCCCCAGGGCGTAGTGCGTGTCCGGCTGGCTCTCCGCGGTGGAGATGGCCTGGGCATACGCGCGCCGCCCCGCCTCCAGGTCCGCCTGGGAGCCCGCGCTGTCGCCCTGGTGCCAGCGCGCGGTGGCGCGGGCCAGGTGCACGTCGCCGCGCAACAGGGGCGCCTCGTAGAACCAGGGCCAGGTGTTGCCCATGGCGTCCAGGTGCGCCAGTGCCTCCTCGTGACGGCCTTCATGGAAGGCGAACAGGGCCTTCACGTACAAGGGCGGCGCGGGCACGTCCGGCCCCTCGGCCTGGCGCAGGTAGGCCAGCGCCGGGTCGCGGTAGCGCTGCTCCAGCTCGCGCCGGCGCGCCTCGCGCTGCTCCTGGCTCCTCCGCTCGACGTCCAGCAGCAGCTTCTCCCGGTACTGGTCTCCCAGCACCAGCGCCAGCGCCCAGGCCGCGCGGGGCTCGCGGTAGCCGTGGCGCCACGCGGACTCCAGCCGCGCCCTTGCGCCCTCCACGTCGCCCAGGGCCAGGAGCGCGCGGCCCAGCGCGTAGTGGCCGGGGCCCACCGCGTGCTCGCCCGCCTCGCGCACCTCGACCTCCAGCGCGTCCATGCTGGCGCGCAGGGCCTGCTGGTCCTCGCGCGTGTCGTGCAGGCGCGACAGGAAGGAGTAGCGCGCGGCCGCCTCGATGCGCTCCACCCGCTCGGTGAAGCTGCGCGTGAGCCGCTCGCGCTCGGCCACCTCCTTGCGCGCCACCACCGCCTGCCCCAGCGCCAGCGCCACCACCGTCAGCGCCGCCACCGCCAGGCTCAAGGCCACGCGGTGCTTGCGCGCCTTCTTGCGCAGCCGGTAGCCCACGCCCCGCCGCGCCTGCACCGGCTCCCCGCCCAGGAAGCGCTCCAGGTCATCCGCCAGCGCGCGCGCCGAGTCGTACCGGGCCGAGCGCTCCTTCTCCAGGCACTTGAGGACCACCGCCTCCAGGTCCTCGGGGATGTCCCGGTCCACCGCGCGCGGCGGCAGCGGCTCCTGCGTCTGCAGGCGGGTGATGACGTCCTGCCCGCTCCCCGCGAAGGGCGTCTGGCCGGTGAGCAGCACGTACAGCGTGGCGCCCAGCCCGTAGACGTCCACGCGCCGGTCCAACCGGGACGTGTCCCCGCGGGCCTGCTCGGGGGCCATGTAGTGCGGCGTGCCCATCACCACGCCGCTCTGGCCCGCCTCCTCGCGCCAGTCGCGCGCCAGGCCGAAGTCCATGACGAAGGGCGCGTAGCCGCCGTCCTCGGTGCGCTCCACCAGGATGTTGCCGGGCTTGATGTCCCGGTGCACCAGGCCCGCGCGGTGGGCGGCGTGCACGCCCTCGGCGGCCTGCCGCAGCACGAGCACCTTCTGCTCCGGCGTCAGCGTGGCGGCGAGCTGCCCGAGCGGCTGGCCGTCCACGTAGCGCATGGCGATGTAGCCGCGCCCCTGCACCTCGCCGACCTCGTACACCTCGCACACCCGCTCGTGGCGCACCCGGGCCTGGGCCCGCGCCTCCGACAGGAAGCGCCTGGCCAGCTCCGGGTCTCCGCCCTTCACGAACTTGAGCGCGACGTTGCGGCGCAACAGCGGGTCGTACGCCAGGAACACCTGCCCCATGCCGCCCTGACCCAGGAAGCGCACCGGCTGGTAGCGGTTCCAGTCCGGCACCGGGAAGACGGGGGCCTCGCTCGCGTCCTCCGCCAGGGCGGCGACGGGGGGCGCCACCGGGGGCGTGCGCGGGTCCAGCGTGGTGGCCTCCAGCGGGGCGCCACCACTGGCCGTGTCCTCCAACGGGGGGCCGAGCTCCTCGCGCAGGGTGCTCAGCGTGTGCTCGCTCACCCCGCCGCGAGCGCGCAACAGCTCCAGCGGGCTTCTGCCCAGGCCGAGCGCCTCCTCGCGCAGGGCGGTCGCCTCCTGGGCGGAGACGAGCCCGTAGTCCAGCGCGAGGAGCAGCTCCTCCTCGTACCTCTCCTGCGTCTTCCCCGCCTTGTCCACGGCCCCCAGCATACGGGGTTGCGCGACGAGGCGGGGAGACCCGCCGGGAGGTCCACGAGTCCCCGGGGCAGGGGACTGGGGGAAGGGATGTGGACCCCCCGGCGGTGCAAGACGGACTACCGACGCGCCTTGCGGCGGCGCAGGCCCAGCAGGGTCAGCAGGGCCAGGCCCGCCGACGAGGCCGGCGCCGCGCTGCAACCGCCGCCCGCGAAGGCGCGCGAGTTGAGCACCGTCCACCGGTGCTCGGCGGGCGTCGGGTCCACGTTGCCCGCGCTGTCGATGGCGCGCACGCGCAGGACGTGCTCACCCTCGCGGACGTCGTAGGTGTCCTGGCAGGCGACGTAGGGCCCGTTGTCCAGGCTGCACTCGAACGTCACGCCCTCCTCGTTGGAGGCGTAGCCGAACGGGGACTCGGTGTTCCCGGAGCTGGCGCCTGGCGTGCGGCTGAAGGACGTGTCCGGCGCCTGCGTGTCGATGCGGAACGTGTCGACGTTGGAGGGCCCGCTCTCGTTGCCCGAGGTCGGGTCCGTGGCCGTGGCGGTGACGGCGTGCGAGCCATCCGCCAGCGGCGTCGTCGGCGTGCAGCTCCAGTTGCCGCTGGCGTCGGCGGTGGCCGTGCACACCACGGTGTCACCCTCGCGCACCGTCACCGTGGCGCCCGGCGTGGCGGTGCCGGAGATGGCGGGCGTGGAGTCGGCCAGCACCGAGCCGTTGGCGGGCCCCGTGATGACGGGCGCGCCGGGCACGGTGGTGCTGACGGTGAACGTCACCGGCGCCGAGGGCGGGCTGGTGTTGCCCGCGCCGTCGGTGGCCGTGGCGGTGAGGGTGTGCGGACCCTCGGACAGCGGCGTCGTCGGCGTGCAGCTCCAGTTGCCGCTGGCGTCGGCGGTGGCCGTGCACACCACGGTGCCACCCTCGCGCACCGTCACCGTGGCGCCGGGCTCCGAGGTGCCGCTGATGGGCGGCGTGCCGGTGGACACCGTGGAGCCACCCGCGGGGCCCGAGATGACCGGCGCGCCCGGGGCGGTGGTGTCCACGATGAACGTCGACGGGGCGGAGGTCTCGCTGGGGCTGCCCTCCGGGGTGACGGCGGTGGCGGTGAGGGTGTGCGAGCCGTCCGGCAGCGTCGTCGGCGTGCAGCTCCAGTTGCCGCTGGCATCGGTGGTGGTCGTGCACACCACGGTGGTGCCCTCGCGCACCGTGACGGTGGTGCCCGGGTCGGACGTTCCGCTGATGGGCGGCGTGCCGGTGGACACCGTGGAGCCATTGGCCGGACCCGTGATGACGGGCGTCGTCGGCGGGGTCAGCTCGACGATGATGGTGGCCGGCGGAGCCGTCTCCGTGGCGCCCACCTCCGTGGAGGTGAGGACCACCGAGTGCGTGCCCTCGGGGATGTTGCCCAGGTCACACGTCCAGCGGCCAGCGGCGTCCACCACCACGGTGCACACCGGCGTGGTGCCACCGTCGACGTAGACGTCGATGGTGGAGCCCGGCGAGCCGGTGCCGCCGATGACCGGGTCCGTCACACCGCCCGGCGCCGGGTCCGTCAGCACGGGGATGAGCTGGCAGATGGACAGCGAGTCCACCCGGTAGGCCACCTGCGTCTCCGTGTTGTTGTTGTCCGCGCAGTCGGTGTCGACGAGCGCCAGGCGCACCTCGCCCGAGAGCGCATCGAAGTCCTGGTGGTGCCCGAAGCCCAGGCCCATCGCCGCGTCGCGGGTGGCGGAGGCCGGGCCCGACAGCGGCAGGCGGCCCAGCGTGAAGCGCTGGGTCCCCGCGCCCGTGACGTGGTTGAAGCCGAACAGACCCGGGTACCAGTTGTCGGCGCCCGAGTAGCTCACCGCGCCGGAGACATAGGCCGCGCGGTAGCGGCCCGGCACCGTGAGCGCCGCCTCGGCGGCGAGCGCCGCCAGGTCCGGCTGGGCGATGTCCGACACGTTGGTGCACTGCGAGCGGCCCAGCCGCGTGTAGAGGGCGTGCACGTCGGTGTTCTTGCAGCCGTGGCCCGCCTCGATGGTGCAGGTGGCCGAGCAGCCGTCGCCCGCGGTGGTGTTGCCGTCGTCGCACGCCTCGGCGGCGGCCTTGATGCCGTCGCCGCACGTCACCGCGCACGCGGAAGGCTGGCCCGTGCAGCTGTAGCCCGTCTCGACGGTGCACGTGGCGCTGCAGCCGTCGTTGGCGGTGGTGTCACCGTCGTCACACTGCTCACCCTCGTCCAGGAGCCCGTTGCCGCAGACGTTGGCGCTGACGCAGACGTTCGAGTAGGGGTTGCACAGGCCGCTGTCGCAGACGCCGGACGCGGCGCAGGGCTGGCCGTTGGACCACAGGCAGCGCGGCGAGCAGGTGTCACCGGACTCCAGATTGCCGTCGTCGCACACCTCGCCGCCGGCCACCGTGCCGTCGCCGCAGGTGGTGGCGCAGGTGCTGGGCTGACCGCTGCACGTGTAGCCCGGCTCCTGGGCGCACGTGTTGGAGCAGCCGTCGCCGGAGGTGGTGTTGTTGTCGTCGCACGTCTCGCCCGGGTTCACGACGCCGTTGCCGCACGTCTGGCTGCACACGTTGCCCGGGGGCGGGCAGCTGTAGCCCGGCTCCACGGCGCAGGTGGCCGAGCAGCCGTCACCCGCGTTGGTGTTGCCGTCGTCGCACGTCTCCGCGCCGGCGCGGATGCCGTCGCCGCAGACGGTGGTGCACGTGGAGGGCGCGCCGGAGCACTGGTAGCCCGACTCCACCGCGCAGCCCTGGCTGCAGCCGTCGCCGCTGGCGGTGTTGTTGTCATCGCACTCCTCGTTGGCGTCCACCGCGCCGTTGCCGCAGGTGGCGACACACACGGACGGACCGCTGGCGGGGCGGCTGCACGAGTAGCCCGGCTCCGGCTTGCACTCGGTGGCGCAGCCGTCACCCGATTCCAGGTTGCCGTCGTCGCACGTCTCGCCCGGGTCCACGGTGCCGTTGCCGCACGTCTTCACGCACGGCTGGCCCACCGTGGGGCAGGTGTAGCCCAGCTCCAGGGTGCAGGCGTTGGAGCAGCCGTCGCCCAGGTTCGTGTTGCCGTCGTCGCACAGCTCGCCCGGGTTGAGCACGCCGTTGCCGCACGTGGGCGCGCAGTTGGAGGGCGCGCCCGAGCACTCGTAGCCGTTCTCGACGCGGCACGCGTTGGAGCAGCCGTCGCCGGACATGAGGTTGCCGTCGTCGCACAGCTCGCCCGGGTCGATGGCGCCGTTGCCGCACGTGGCGACACAGGCCTGGCCGGGGGTGGGGCACGCGTAGCCGGACTCCACGCGGCAGGACGCGTTGCAGCCGTCGTTCGGGGTGAGGTTGCCGTCGTCGCACTGCTCGCCGGAGTTGAGCAGGCCGTTGCCGCACGTGGCCGCGCAGGAGCTGGGCTGACCGCTGCAGCCGTAGCCGGGCTCGATGCCGCACGTGGCGCTGCAGCCGTCGCCGCTGTCCGTGTCGCCGTCGTCGCACTCCTCGCGGGGGGACACCACGCCGTCGCCGCAGCGGTCGTCGTAGGCGTCTACGAAGAGGTAGCGGAAGGCGTTGGGAGGCGACTCCTCGTTCTCGTTGCACAGCTCCAGCCGGTTGAGGCCCGTCTTCCAGGGCGCCGTGGTGCCGAACTCACGGATGATGCTCTTCTGCCACGGCGAGCCCGGGGGCTCGCTCACGGTGACGGGCGAGAAGGCCTGCCCGTTGACGGTGGCGTGGTCGAACTCGTTGTCGTTGAACATGGCGATGCGCATGCGGAACTGCGCCACGTTCGTCGTCGAGGGAATGATGAAGTCCTGGTAGACGCAGGTGGGGGCGCCCAGCGGGGCCGCCATGAAGGTGGCGGTCTGGACCTCCTGCGGCCAGTCATCGGCGCTGCGCGCGCCGACGGCCGCGCCCGTCGTGGTGCCGGAGTAGAACCAGTGCGGGTCCGCGCCGGATTCCAGGCGGCGGTTGTTCTGGTCCACGCCCGTGTTGAAGAAGGCGATGCCCGCCCTCACGCAGCGGCTGGGCGTGCCGGAGCAGGCGAAGCCGGGCTCCACCTCGCACATCCGGTTGCAGCCGTCGCCCTCGGTGCGGTTGCCGTCGTCGCAGACCTCCTGGTCGAAGTTGGGCCACTGGCGGTTGTTGAACGCACCGTTGCCGCACAGGGACAAATCACACGTCGCCGAGCAGCCGTTGTCCTCCTGCGTCGTGTTGCCGTCGTCGCAGGCCTCGCCCGGGTTGACCTCGTTGTTGCCGCACAGCGACGCGAGCGAACAGGCCCGTCCGGGGACGTGACACAGGTAGCCCGCCTCGAGGGTGCCGGTGGCGGAACAGCCGTCGCCGCTCACCGTGTTGCCGTCGTCGCACTCCTCTCCGGGCTGGATGCGCCCGTCACCCACGACGGGGGCGGCCAGCTCGGAGCGCTGTGCGCGGGGCGCCTCGGTCGAGGCGAGCGTGGTGGGCTGCTGCTCCTGGCAGCCGGTGAGGGTGGTGATGAGCGCCAGGGCGAGCGCGGCCACGGACGGGCCCGTCAGGGCCCGCTTCATGACAATGGGATGCATGTCTGAGGATTGCATGAGAGGTCTTTCCTCACTTCTCGAGGGTGTCGGTGGGCTCGCCGCTCTTCGTCTCGACGCCCTCGGCGTCACCGACGATGCGGAACTCCACGCGGCGGTTCTTGGCGCGGCCGGCCTTGGTGGTGTTCTCCGCGATGGGCTTCTGGGGACCGAAGCCGCGCGGCTCCAGCCGCTCGCGCTTGACGCCCTTGCCCTCCAGGTACTTCACCACCGCCTCGGCGCGGCGCTGCGACAGGTCCAGGTTGTAGTCGGCCTTGCCCGTGTTGTCGGTGTGGCCCTCGACGCGCACCTTCTCGATTTCGGGGTGCGACACGAGGATGGCGGCCACGCCGTCGAGCAGCTTGAAGCTGCGCGGGCTGATGAGGTCCTTGTTGTTCTCGAAGAAGACGGCCTCGAGGATGCGAATCTGGCCCTCGCCAATCTGCGCGAGCTGCTTCTGCTTGCAGCCGTGGTTCTTCACCGGCCCCGGCTCGTCCGGGCAGTTGTCCAGCCGGTCCACCAGACCGTCGTTGTCGCGGTCCTGGTCCGGGCAGCCGCGGTTCTCCTTCGGGCCCGCCTCGTTGATGCAGGCGTCCTTGGCGTCGAGCACGCCGTCATTGTCGTTGTCCGGGTCCGGGCAGCCGTCCTCGTCCTGGAAGCCGTCCTTGTCCTCGGGCTCCTTCGGGCACGCGTCCTTGGAGTCGGTGACGCCGTCGTTGTCGGAGTCCGGGTCATCCGGGCAGCCGTCCTCGTCCTGGAAGCCGTTGACGTTCTCCGGCTGGGCGGGGCACTTGTCGGCCAGGTTGGGGATGCCGTCCTTGTCGTCGTCCCCGTCCGGGCAGCCGTTGAGCTCGGCGAGGCCGGGCGTGGTGGGGCAGCGGTCCGCCGCGTTCGTCACGCCGTCGCCGTCCGCGTCCAGGTCGGGACAGCGCGAAGGCTCGTGGGGCTGGCCCGCGACACATGCGGGCGCATCGTCACGGGGGCCGAAGTTGACGCCCGCCAGCACGCGGAACTCGGGCGTGCCGGGCGTCCGGCCGAAGCCCGGGCCGCCCATGACGTAGAACTCGGTGCCCGCCTTGACCGGCGAGCGCAGGCCCAGCAGCACCTCCATCGACTCGGGCGCGTCCGCGAACGGCAGGGTGCCGCGCACCACCAGCTCCTCGCGCAGGCCGAACAGGTGGGCCGTCACGTTGACGCCGCCGTTCATCTCCACGCCCAGCTCGTCCTGCAGCGGGTCCGCGTTGGGCGTCAGCGCGTACTTCTTGGTGCGCACCAGCGCGCCCACGTCCGCGCCCACGCGCCAGCCGTCGCCCACCTTCTTGCCCAGGCCCAGGCGGGGGGTGAAGACGAAGCCCTGGTCCCGCGTGAGCGTGTCCTTGCTGCCCAAAGGCAGCGCCGCGCCCAGGTGCAGGCCCACGTCCAGCGGGCCACCGCGCGCCTCGGACAACAGCCCCGCGCGCGCCTGCGCCCACGGCGTGCCCAGCGCGAGCGTGGACGGCGTCTGGAAGCCGAGCGCCGTCGTGTCCGGGCCCCACTGCGAGACGATGGGAACTTGAAGACCCAACTCCAACCAGTCCGTCACGGCGTAGGCGCCGCTCAGGTGCACCGTCACGCGGTCCGAGATGATGGTGCCCACTTCATCGTCGTTGCGCAGCAGCACCAGCGGCTTGCGCTCGTAGTGGGCCGTGAGCCCCAGCCGGAAGGTGCCGTCCGGGAGCAAGTCACCGGTGGACAGCACCAGGCTGTCCTTGGCGCCGGGGTTGAGCTGCAACCGCTCCAGCTCCAGGTTGGGAATCCGCTGGACCTGCGCTTGAGCGGAGAGGGCCCAGAGAACGGCCAGCCCTCCGAGCAGGGAATGATGACTTCGAGAATTCAAGGGTTCCTCCACGTCCGGGCGTCGCACTGAGCGCGCGCACGGCCTTCTGCCACGACTGTGTGGGTATGCACAGTTGCATGGCACGGGCCATCGCGTCACCGAATGGGACGCGAGGACCTGCGAGGATTTGCTGACGTGTCAGGAGGTCCGTTGGCCCGCACCGACGCGACATTGACGTGTCAGCGAAGGGGGGGGCGGGTGCTGGCATACCCTTCCGGAGTCTCCCCCTCCGAGAGGGTGGGAACACCTCACGCTAGCGCAGCGGCAAATCCAACCAGGAGGGTCCGCCCACGGTCAGCGTGGCATTGAAGGTGTTGGCGCTGAAGTAGAGCGGGTCCTCGGTGTCGACCACGAGCGCGAGTGAGTGCCAGGCCGGGACGTCATACGCGGTGGCGGGGAACACCAGGTCCAGGTCGAGCGGCGTGCCCGGCGCGGCGCCGTGCCAGCTCAGCGGCACGTGGGTGATGAGGCCGCCGAAGTCCCCCACGGCGTCATAGAGATAGGCGACCACGGTGCCGGAGGCCGTCGTCGGGGTGATGCGCAGCCGCAGCGTGGCGGCGCCGCGCAGGGCCAGCTCGCGCGAGGACGGCGGCGAGGTCCACACGCCCGCGCGCAGCCGGTTGACGCCCGGCAGCCACACGATGGGTTGGATTCCCGTCAGCGCCTGCAGACCGTTGGTCAGCAGCGGCACCCCCGCGTCGGCGATGGTATCGACGCCGCCCCAGAGGGTCCGCGCGCCGCTCGTGGATGGGGCGCCTCCGAGCGTGCCGGTGCCATCGAGCAGCCGGATGGCGCCCAGGCCGAGGCGCTGGGTGCTGGAGGAGACAGCGGCCCAGGTGGAATAACCCTCCACGTCGCCGTCGTAGGTGCGCAGGACGAGCGGCGGCTCGTTGGCGATGCCCGTGTCGATGCCGGCGACGTGCTGGTCCAGCCACCGCGTCACGCTGGTCCACACGGGGTTGGGCAGGCCGACCAGGCCCGTGGCCTCGACGACGGCGTGGTCCCCAGGCGCGAGCTCCAATCGCTTGGGGCCGGTGAGCTGGCTGAAGAAGGAGACGAGCTGGTTGGGAGGGAACATGCTGTCGCCGTACGCGTTGGCGATGAGGATGGCGGGCGCGTTGGCGTTGATGCGGTCCACGTAGGTGGAGGCGGAGCGGAGGCGCCCCCACTGCTTGAGGCCCTCGATGTCCCGGTTGGCGAAGTAGTCGTCGATGCGGGTCCGCAGCTCGGGGCTGGGACGGCCGAGGAAGCGCGCGGCCAGGTCCAGCAGCGCCACCGCCTGGGGCCTGCGCGTGTCACCGCCGTACAGCGACGCCACCAGGTCCGTCCATCCGGAGAGCGCGGCCACGGCCTTCACGCGCGAGTCGAAGCCGGAGGCGATGAGGGAGATGCCCGCGCCGTACGACACGCCCGCGAGGCCGAGGCGCGCCGCGTTCGTCGGTGTGTTCGCCACCAGCCAGTCGAGCACGCGCGAGGTGTCCGCGATGTCCGCCGGGCCCGCCGTGTCGATTCCACCCCCCGACGCCCAGAAGCCCCGAGGCGTGTACGACAGCACCACGTAGCCCCGCTCGGCCAGCGCCTTGGCCTGGGCCAGGTACTCCAGGTCGTTGAGTCCCCAACTGGAGATGAACACGACGGCCGGGTGGGGACCGGGCGTCGTCGGGGCGATGTGGTTGGCCTTGAGCACCACCCCGTCGCCCACCGGGATGTCCACGAACTTGAAGCCCGTCGTCGCCGCGGCCGTGAGCACGCCGTGGGCAACCGGGAGCGGCGAGGGCACCGCCGCCGTCGCGAGGACGGGTATCAACAATGCGACGAACAGGGACGAACGGGGGAACCACCGCGAGAGCAGACGCTGCGCCATGGAGCACCTCACCGGACTGCGAGGGGTCGCTCACGGTAGAGAGGGATTGATTCGTCAATCAAGGTTCCCTGACACGGCGTGTTGAGCAGGTTTCATCGCGAGGGGAGGGTGTAGCGGCCTTCCTTGTGGAGCTCGCGGTGGATGCCGTGGAGGAGGTCCGCGGCGCGCAGCTGTTGGGGCATGCGGATGACGGCTTTGAGACACGCGTGGCGGAGCACGTTGATGATGGCGCCGCCGGACAGCTCGTGCTCGCGCGCGAGCTTCGCGAGGTCCACGTCGGGGGCCAGCGGGAAGGGCTTGTCCTTGAAGCACGCCTCCCACAGCCGCAGGCGCTGCGCGGGGCCGGGCATGGGGAAGTGAATCATCGACTGGAAGCGGCGGGCGAAGGCCTCGTCGAAGTGCGCGCGCTGGTTGCTGGCGAGGATGGCGATGCCGGGGAAGTCCTCGATGCGCTGGAGCAGGTAGGAGATTTGTTGATTGGCCGCGTGGTCATTGGCGTTGCGTGACTCGGTGCGCTTGCCGAAGAGGGCGTCGGCCTCGTCGAAGAAGAGGATCCAACGTTGGAGCTGGGCGTGGTCGAAGAGGCTGGCGAGGTTCTTCTCCGTCTCGCCGATGTACTTGGACACCACCTTGGACAGGTCGACGCGGTAGACGGGCAGGCCGGTGGCCTTGCCGAGCAGGGTCGCGGTGAGGGTCTTGCCGGTGCCGGGAGGGCCGTGGAAGAGCGTGCGGTAGCCGGGCTTGAGCTGCTTCTTCAGGCCCCAGTCCTCCAGGAGCGTCCCCTGGTGGCGGGCCCAGGTGATGATGTCCTCGACGTCGTCGCGCAGGGGCGCGTCGAGCACCAGGTCCTCCCAGCCCTGCATCGTGGTGATGCGCTGCGCGGGGAACTCCGGGCCGAAGGGCGGCTGGTAGTGGGCGCCGGTGGTGAGGCGCTCGAGGGCCTCGGGGGTGAGCTGGAGCGCGGCGGACAGCGGGGGCTCCTCCGGGTGACGGCGCTCCAGTCGCAGCACGCGGCGCGCGAACAGCGGGTGGTCGGGGTGGAAGAGGGGCAGGTGCGTCAGCCGCGCCTGGAGGTCATCTCCGGCGAGGAGGAACAGCGCTGTCTCGCCGGTGGGGAGGATGCCGCCGTGGGACTGGCCCACGACGCCGCCGAACTCGGTGAAGCGGCGGTCCAGGGCCTGGTTGCGCAGGAAGAGCGGGTCGAGCGCGGCGGGCTGGAGGTGGGGCAGCGCGGCGAGGATGAGGAGCAGTCGCTCGGCGGGGGTGCAGTGGAGTTCGCGGAGCAGCTCGGCGT
>NZ_SRLW01000389.1:0-7829 GCF_006518215.1 Myxococcus sp. AB025B | reverse complement strand
TGCTCGACACCGACTCCGCCGCTCTTTAGGCCACTCCCATCACCGGGCGCGCGCGCTGACGCTCGCGCTCGGTGATGCCCATCAATCAGGCGGCTCGCTCGTCCATCAACCAGCCCGCCTCGCAACATCGACGAGCGCGCTCAATCCATCGAAGCCCCGGCGCATGTCCACCGGAGCCGCGTACGCGAAGACGCGCACCGCGCGCGTGAGCGTCAGCACCCCAGCGTCCCCAGTAGCTGCGCGGCGCTCTCCACGCTCAGTCCTTCGACTCGCCAGCCGCCCGGCGACACCAGCACTACCTGCTGCACTCCCGGCCCCGCAGCTGCGGCGGGACGTGCGCTGACTCGCACCGGCACCAGGGCCGCGCTTGTCTCAACGGGCTTCGGACGGGAGCGGCCCTTGCGCCACTCGTAGAGCGTCGGTCCGGACACGCCCAGCTTCTTTCCCGCGTCCGTCACTGTCCCACCCGCCGCCACGGTGTGCTCGGCGTAGCGCACCGCGAAGGCGCGCAGCGCCTCGGGGAACGGCAATGAGCCGCTGCGCCTCCCTGCCTTCAACCGCTGCGCTTCCTGGCGGAACTGCTCCAACTCCTTCTCCAACTCCACGGACCACCTCCTGGCGTGTGGCCAACGGTGGTCTCATGAGCGGCTCGGTCCGTCACGACGGGGCACGGCGAGGTCTTACGCTGCCCCTGCCGGTGGAGCCCTTCCGGTACTACGCCTTCGGCGAGCGCGTGGTGCACCTGGACGGGCACGTCGAGGTGGAGGGCGCGTACTACTCGGTGCCCCCGGGCCACATCGGCCGCAAGCTGCACGTGCAGTGGGACAGTCTCCACGTGCGTCCGGTGAGCGGTCGGGTAGACCAGGGAGGTCACCCTCCCTGGCCCCCCACAGATCCGGACGTGCGGGACTACCGCATCCGGCTCTTCGGCTCATGGGTTCGCTGCGAGAGTGCGGTAGCGGTGGATGATGCTGTTGATGGTCACCAGGGAGCGCGTGTTCTTGGACCGGTCGCCGGGAGTTGCCTGTTTCCAGGGGTGAGCCTCGTGGACCAGGTGGCCGAAAAGTGGAGGGGCGTGCGCGGAGCGGGTGGAGTTGCAGGCCGCGCGCGCCCAGAAGACGAAAGGCCCTCCAGTAGCCGCTGGAGAGCCTTCCTGAGACGGCGCGCCCGGGTGTGCGAATGGGGCGGGCCGGTGGTCCAGAGGTAGCGCACTCCCGGGCGCGGCGCCAGAAGCCGACGTGCGCGGGAGTCCGGTGGAAACGCTGCGCTTCGTGGTGTGCGGTCGGCCCGAGTGCCGACAGGTGTTCTTCCTCTGCTCCGCGTGTGACAGGGGACGACGCTACTGCGCGACGGCGTGCAGCAGGCAGGCCCGGGCCAGGTCATTGAGAGAGGCGGGCCGACGCTACCAGCGGACCCGGGATGGGCGGCATGAGCATGCGGCCAGGCAGGTGGCGTGGCGGCAGCGGCGGAAAGTGACGCATCAGTCTCCACGGCCAGGCACCGCGGAGGAGACGGTAGCCCCCGAGCCGACCCGGCCCGTCATGAAGGCGGACACGCAGGTCGGCCCCGCGAGGCCCCTGTCTCATGCACCGCCAGCCCCTCCCACCTGCGCGTCCTGCGGACGCACCAGCCTCTTCACCCGCCACACCACCCTGGCACGCACCCACCTGGGGCCGCGCTGGCGCCGTGCGCATCCCCCGTGAGGGGGGACGATGATTTCACCTGAGCTGACGGCGCGCATCCGCCGCCTGCATTTCGCCGAGCACTGGACGGTGGGCACCATCGCCGCGCAGCTGGACGTCCACCACGACACCGTCCGGCGTGCCCTGGCGCTCGAGCGCGTCAGCGGTGCTGGGGTGCAGTCGGTACGGGCCACGCTGTTGGACCCGTACAAGCACTTCCTCCAGGCCACGCTGGAGGCCCACCCACGCCTGACGGCCAGCCGTCTGTTCCACATGGTGAAGGCACGCGGCTACCCCGGAGGCCCGCTGCAGGTGCGTCGCTACGTGCGCACCGTGCGCCCGGAGAGTCGGGCCGAGGCCTTCCTGCGCCGCACGACGCTGCCTGGAGAAGAGGCCCAGGTGGATTGGGGCCACTTCGGCAAGGTGGCCGTGGGCGGCACGAAGCGGACGCTCTGCTGCTTCGTGCTGGTGCTGGGCCACAGCCGCGCCATGTACGCGCGCTTCTTCCTGGACATGACGCTGGAGAGTTTCCTGCGCGGCCACGTGCTGGCCTTCGAGGCGCTGGGCGGCGTGCCGCGCGCACTCTTGTACGACAACCTGAAGAGTGTCGTGCTGGAGCGCTCTGGTGACGCCATCCGCTTCCACCCTCGGCTGCTGGAGTTGGCGGGCCACTACCACTTCGCCCCCAAGCCCTGCGCGCCCTACCGGGGTAACGAGAAGGGCAAGGTGGAGCGTACCATCCGCTACCTGCGCGACTCCTTCTTCGCCGCGCGCGCCTTCAGCGGCCCCGAGGACCTCAATGCGCAGCTCGCCGGATGGATTCGGGACGTCGCTCATGCACGCCGTCAGCCCGGCGACGCCTCCGGCCGCACCGTGGCCCAGGCCCTGGAAGACGAGCGGCCCCGACTGCTTGCCTTGCCCGCCCACCGCTTCCCCACGGACGTGGTGCGGCCCGTCGCCTCCGGCAAGACGCCCTACGTCCGCTTCGACGGCAATGACTACTCCATCCCCCATACCCTGGTGCGTCTGCCATTGACGCTCATCGCCTCGGAGCAGCGCGTGCGCCTGCTGGACGGTGCCCTGGAAGTGGCCAGCCACGCACGTACCTATGACAAGGGGCGCACCGTGGAAGCCCCCGCTCACCTGCGCGCGCTCGCCGCCGACAAGGCCAGGGCCCATGAGCTGCGTGGCAGGGACTTGCTGAGGGCTTGCTGCGACAACGCTGACGCCTTCCTCGCGGCCCTCGTCCAGCGGGACGCCTCCGTCGCCCACCACTGTGCCCAACTGGTGCGCCTCTTGGAGCGACATGGCGCCAGGGAGCTCAACGCCGCGCTGGCCGAAGCCCTCTCCAAGGGCGCCGTGGGCGCGCCCTCCGTGGCGCACCTGCTGGACCAGCGCGCTCGTGGACGCCACCAGCCACCTGCTTTGCCGGCGGTGCTCTCCGATGACCCGCGCATCCGCGCCTCTCGCGTCACTCCGCACTCCCTCACTGACTACGACAAGCTTCTCTCCAAGGACTCCTCCGATGACGACGCCCCTCGCTGAACGCCTCGCCTCCCTCGGCCTGCACTCCACCGCGGGCACACTCGATGACCTCATCGCCCGCGCCACCAAGGCCCGCTGGGGCCCCACCGAGTTGCTTGAACACGTCGCCGACGAGGAGCAGCGCGAGCGCAGTCGCCGGGGCCTCGAGCGCCGCCTGACTCGCAGCCGCCTGGGCCGCTTCAAGCCCATGGCGGACTTCGACTGGGCCTGGCCCAAGAAGATTGACCGCGAGGCCGTCGAGTCCGCCCTGCGTCTGGACTTCATGCAGGGCGCTCGCAACGTCGTCATCGTCGCGCCCCAGGGGCAGGGGAAGACCATGATTGCCCAGAACATCGCCCACCAGGCCGTGCTCAAGGGCTCCTCCGTCCTCTTCACCTCCGCCTCGCAGATGCTGATGGACCTGGCCAGCCAGGACTCCTCACGCGCGCTCGACAGGCGTCTGCGTCACTACACCAGTCGCACCGGCCTGCTCGTCATCGACGAGGTGGGCTACCTCTCCTACGACTCCAGGAACGCGGACCTGCTCTTCCAGGTCGTCTCCAGGAGGTATGAGCAGCGCAGTCTCGTCCTGACGTCCAACCTGGCCTTCTCCGACTGGCCCGGCATCTTCCCCAACGGCGCCTGTGCCACCGCGCTCATCGACCGCGTCATCCATCACGCCGACATCCTCAGCATCGAGGGGCAGAGCTACCGACGCAGGGCCGCCGAAGAAAGCGCGGCCGCTCGCAAGACGAAGGCGAAGCGCTGAACCTGCGCGCCGGGACGGTGGGCTCGCGCACCCGTCCGCCGTCCCGGTCCAGATTCCCGCGCTTCCTCGTGAACGCCAACAGTCCGGACACGCCCAGCTTCTTTCCCGCGTCCGTCACTGTCCCACCCGCCGCCACGGTGTGCTCGGCGTAGCGCACCGCGAAGGCGCGCAGCGCCTCGGGGAACGGCAATGAGCCGCTGCGCCTCCCGGCCTTCAACCGCTGCGCTTCCTGGCGGAACTGCTCCAACTCCTTCTCCAACTCCACGGACCACCTCCTGGCGTGTGGCCAACGGAGGTCTCATGAGCGGCTCGGTCCGTCACGACGGGGCACGGCGAGGTCTTACGACATCCCGGGCTCCGTCCATCACATCTCGGGTGTCTACGGAACTGGGCTACCCCCAACGCTGCCGTCGCGCGGAAGCGCTTGAGAAGGTTGTGGGTGGCGCAGATGAGGCCCCACTCCTCCCGGGCGTCAACGTCTCGGCCCTCCCCTTTGGCCGCTTTTCAGGGGAACTTCATTGGCCGATTCTGGGTGCCCACTGAGAGTTGCCTCCCCCCCAGGATGCGGCGCTCCACCTCGGAGAGTCGATTGGCGGGCGGTCCAGAGAATCGGTCTCACGCTCTCGCAGAGCCCAGGAGTCACGACCTGAAGCCCGGAGCGCGGGAGGCCCTGCTGCCAGCGCCATCCGCCAAGAGCCAGGACCGACAGTCCGCCTCGGGCGCTCCTCCCGAGCCTCCCTGCGTCGAAGTCCTTGCGGCGGCGTCCTTGTCCCGCTATACGGGCGTCACTTTGTGGCCAGGTAGCTCACCTGGTTAGAGCGGCGGTCTCATAATCCGCAGGTAGTCGGTTCAAGTCCGACCCTGGCCACTGCCCCGGACTCACTTTCCCAAGTGATTCCGGGGCTTTTCTTTTCGTGGCCCGGGGCTTCAGCGGACCTGGCATCCCCGCGCTGACCAGCCTGCAAGGACAGGACCCGGGTGGAGACTGGCCCCCTGCTCCCCCGGGAAGGCCACCACGAGCCTCCAGCACCTCGGGGCCCTCCATCCCCCGGGACACGTCGCCACGCAGGAGGGCGAGCGAGCCGCAGGGCTCCCTTCCACGGCGGACCGAGCACTCGTGGAGGAACTGAACCAGGCGCCCCACCGCGCCAGCATGCGCGGCCAGGGGCACCGGCCCGAGTCACGACCTCAGCAACTCACGAGTCGTAACCGGTGTACCCGCGCAGCACCACGACCTTGCGGCTGGCCGGGTAGTACAGCACCGCGAACTGGTTGAACTCGTGGCAGTTCTGGCACGGCACCTCCTGGGTGCCCAGCCACGCCTGCACCTCACCGCCTCCGGTGAACGCGTCGATGGCGGCCAGCAGCGCCGCGCCGTCACCGTAGTAATTCGTGCTCAAGAGGATGCTGTTCGCCAGGCCCGCGCGGTTCGTCACCGTGCCGGCCTCGAACGTCGGGATGTCCCGGTACCCCGGCCACTGGAGCGCGTCGTACGCCGCGCGCAGGCTCGCGGCCGGCTGCGAGCAGCGGGGCGTGGTGTACGCGGAGATGGAGTCCAGCCCGTGCCACGCGCCGTTGTTCGAGCCGTCGTTCCACGCATCCCGCGCCGCCTCCAGCGCCGAGGCGTCAATCTCCGTCAGCGCGAACGGCGTGCTCGGCGTCTGGTCGCAGATGTTCGTCACGTACTGGCACCGCGACACCTGGCGGTACGAGCCACACAGCCCGAAGTCCAGCGTCCCCGCCGGCTGCGCGTGGATGCAGTCGTACACCGACAGCGCACAGGCGGGCGTCGGCCAGACCTCGTACGGGTCGCCCGTCGTCACCGCCAGGCTCGTCACCCTCGGCACCAGCCGCGCCGTCTTCTGCGACACCGCCTGCCCGCCCTGAATCACGTTGAAGGCGAGCGGAATCGTCGTCGGGTCCATCGCCTGCTCCACCGCGGAGTAGGACCAGTCCAGCTTGAAGGTGTCCGCGTCCACGCGCGACACCTGCGGAATCCCATCCGGCCCCGTCACCAGGAGCCCGTCCGCCAGCACGTCCGCGCGGCCCCGGTACACCAGGCTGCTGATGGGGTCCTTCACGTAGACGGGGTCCACCTTCTCGTCGATCCACACCGGCGACGTGCCCCGGAAGTCGAAGAAGCGCGGGTACACCTCGATGCGCGCCGTGTACTGCGTGGGCGTGCCCGTGAAGGTGTTCACCGTGATGAACAGCGGCAGCCCGGAGAGGATGGAGTTCAGCTCGTGCCCCACCGGCAGCACCACCTCGAAGCGGCGCTCGCTGATGATGTTCGCCGTGCCGAAGGCGTCATCCGGCACGAAGCTGAACACATACTGCAGATACCGGTTCGCCGTCGCCTTCAACACCAGCGAGCGCACCCCGTTGCGCGTCTCGAACGTGCCCATCGTCTCGAAGCTCAGCTCCAACGACGCCTCGGACGCGTAGATGCGCGTCGCCGTCGCCTCCGCCTCGGAGACCGCCAGCGCCTGCTCGGGCGCCGGCTCTCCACCCGAATCCATACAGCCCGTCGCTCCAGACAACGCCAGACATGCAATCAATACCTTGCGAAGACGCATCATTCCGCTCCAGGTGGGCTACTCGGGGAAAATCACAATAACGTGAGCACCCGGCCGCACGACGTGTCAATCCCGTCACAGCGCCGCGGGCCCCGAGGAGACCTGGGTTGATACATGAAATGAAAAAGGCGCCGGCCCCAGGGCAGGGGACCGGCGCCCGGGGACGACGAGACGTCAGGAGTCGTAGCCGGTGTAGCCCTGCAGCACGACGACCTTGCGGCTGGCCGGGTAGTACAGCACCGCGAACTGGTTGAACTCATGGCAGTTGTGGCACGGCACCTCCTGCGTCGACAGCCACGCCTGCACCTCGCCACCGCCCGCGAAGGAGTCAATGGCGGCCAGCAGCGCCAGCCCGTTGCCGTAGTAGTTCGACGTCAACAGGATGCTCTGCGACAGACCGGCCCGGTTGGTGAACGTCCCATCCTCGGCGGAGGGAAAGCCCTGGTTCTCCCACGCCAGCTCCTGCATCACCGCCTGGATGGTGGTGGGCGTGGTGGGACACTGGGGCGTGATGTACGCGGCAATCGGATGCAGGTAGTGCCACGCACCGCCGTTGGAGCCCAGGTTCCACGTCGCGCGAGCGGGCTCCAGTGATGAGGCATTGATGGACGTCAGCGAGAACGGCACCGGCGTACACGCCTTGGCCACCGTCGCGACTTCCCGACTCCCCTCCGCGAAGGCGGAGAAAGAAAACACAGCGACCACCGCAACCATCAGACGACGGAAGTTCATCAGTGTGCTCCAGGTGAGGAAGGCGCGGATTAGCACACCAATTTGAGAAACCGGCTAACAAAGGTGTCACTTCCACCCCTCGGGGGCCGGGCCGTTTTGTTGACGAGCCCCCGGACCACCCTCCTAATGCCCGGACACGGCAGTAGCGGCCTGTAGCAGTCCCCCCGGGAGGAACCCCCATGCAGGATGGAAGCGCCAGCCCCCTGAGCCCCGAGCTCGCCCCGTCACCGGGCGCCACGGAGACGCCCGTCGACGCGCGGGGCCCCGAGGCCGACATCGTCTCCACCCACGTCCTGGTCCCCGAGGAGCAGGTGCAGAAGCTGCGCGAGCTGGCGCGGCGGACCCGCATCCACCAGAGCGAGTACCTGCGCGAGGCGGTGGAGGACCTGCTCGGCAAGTACGGCCGCGGCGCCGCCAAGCCCGAGGGCCAGTCGTGAGCATGCTCGCCCAGCGAGGCGCCTCCCCGCGTCTGGGCGAGCCCCAGCCCGTCCTGCGACGCCGCGAGTGGGACGGGGCCTTCCGCCTGCCCCGCCCGCGCCCCTCCTC
>NZ_SRLW01000388.1:0-7856 GCF_006518215.1 Myxococcus sp. AB025B | reverse complement strand
CCCCCCGCCCTTCCGCCCGAGCGCGAGCACGCCAGCGCCCTGACGCTGCTGGCGATGCTGCAGCGGGAGGGTCGGCTGGTGGACTTCCTCCAGGAGAACGTGGCCGCCTACTCGGACGCCGAGGTGGGGGCCGCGTGCCGCACCGTTCATGAGGGGTGCCGCAAGGTGCTCGGCCAGTACTTCACGGTGAAGCCGGTGCTGCCCGAGTCGGAGGGTGCGTCGGTGACGGTGCCCGCGGGCTTCGACGCCCAGCGCATCCGCCTCACTGGAAATGTGACGGGCACCCCGCCCCACCACGGGACGCTGCGCCACCATGGTTGGGTGACGACGGAAGTGAAGTTCCCGGCGGTGAGCACCGCCATGGACCCGCGAGTGCTTGCTCCGGCGGAAGTCGAGCTCGCCTGAGCGTCACCCGGCGGACAGGCAGACCGGACAAAAGGGAGCCCCCCAGGAGTTCAAGCCCGATATGGCCCGCTATTCCATCGGCATCGACCTTGGCACCACCCACTCGGCGGTGTCGTACTTCAACCTCGAGGACGGCAAGCCTCGGGGCCGCGCGCAGTCCATGCTGCCCATCCCGCAGCTGACGGCGCCCGGCACCCTCGAGGCCCGCCCGCTGCTGCCCTCCTTCTTGTACCTGCCCGCGGCGCAGGAGTTCCCGCCAGGGAGCCTCGCGCTGCCGTGGAACCCGGACGCGTCCTCGGTCATTGGAGAGCTGGCGCGCTCGCACGGGGCCAAGGTGCCCACGCGGCTGGTGTCCTCGCCCAAGAGCTGGCTGTCGCACCCGGGCGTGGACCGGCGCTCGCCGCTGTTGCCCTGGCAGGCGCCGGAGGACGTGCAGCGCGTGTCCCCGCTGGATGCGTCCGCCCGGTTCCTGCGCCACCTCAAGGAGGCGTGGGACTCCACCTTCGCCCAGGGGCGCGAGGAGGCCGACAACCAGCTGGCCCGTCAGGACGTCATCGTCACCGTCCCCGCCTCGTTCGACGCGGCGGCGCGCGAGCTGACGCTGGAGGCCGCCAAGGCGGCGGGAATCGAGCACCTCACCTTGTTGGAGGAGCCGCAGGCCGCGCTGTACGCGTGGCTGGAGGCGATGGGCGAGACGTTCCGCCAGCAGGTGAAGCCCGGCGAGGTCATCCTCGTCGTGGACGTGGGCGGCGGCACGTCCGACTTCTCCGTCATCACCGTGAAGGACCGGGACGGCGAGGTGGAGCTTCTGCGCGTGGCGGTGGGCGACCACATCCTGCTGGGCGGCGACAACATGGACCTGGCGCTGGCGCACACGCTCAACCAGCGCCTGGCGGCCGAGGGCAAGAAGCTGGACCCGTGGCAGTTCAACGCCCTCACCCATGGATGCCGGCAGGCGAAGGAGACGCTGTACGCGGACACCTCGCTGGACAAGGTGCCCATCTCCATCCCCGGGCGGGGCTCGTCGCTCATCGGCGGCACGCTGCGCACGGAGCTGACGCGCGAGGAGCTGGACCGGGTCCTCACCGACGGCTTCTTCCCGGTGACGCCGCTGTCGGAGCTGCCTCGCACGGCGCGGCGCACGGGCCTGGCGCAGATGGCGCTGCCGTACGCGCAGGACGCGGGCGTGTCGCGGCACCTGGCGGCGTTCCTCACCCGGCAGGCGCAGGCGCTGAAGTCCAGCCACGACGCGCCGGTGGACGTGGGCGACAAGTCCTTCCTGCACCCGACGGCGGTGCTCTTCAACGGTGGCGTCTTCAAGGCCGGGCCGCTCAAGGCGCGCGTCATGGAGGTGCTCAACCTGTGGTTGAGGGCGGACGGCGGCGAGCCGGCGAAGGAGCTGGAGGGCGCGGACCTGGACCTGTCGGTGGCGCGCGGCGCGGCGTACTACGGCTGGGTGCGGCAGGGGAACGGCCTGCGCATCCGCGGCGGCACGGCGCGCGCGTACTACGTGGGCGTGGAGTCGTCGATGCCGGCGGTGCCGGGCTTCGAGCCTCCGGTGAAGGCGCTGTGCGTGGCGCCCTTCGGCATGGAGGAGGGCACGCAGGCGGACGTGCCGCCGCAGGAGTTCGGGCTCGTCACGGGGGAGCCCACGAGCTTCCGCTTCTTCTCCTCCTCGATGCGGCGCGACGACCGCGTCGGCACGATGGTGGAGGACGTGGCGGACGAGCTGGCGAAGGGGGAGATGGAGGAGCTGGCCCCCATCGAGACCACCATGCCTGGGCAGCCCGCAGCCTTCGGGGATTTGACACCCGTCAATCTGCAGGCGGCGGTGACGGAGGTGGGGACGCTGGAGCTGCGGTGCCTGGAGAAAGGTGGCGACGGGCGTTGGAAGCTGGAGCTCAACGTCCGCATGAAGGAGTAGAACGCCGACCGGCAACCGGAGGTGTATGCGAATCGTCGGCATCGACCTGGGCACCACCCACTGCGCGGTGGCGTCCGTGGACCCCGCCCGGGGCGCGAGCGCGCCCGTGGAGGACTTCCCCGTCTCGCAGCTCGTCCGCCAGGGGGAGGTGGCGCCGCGCGCGCTGCTTCCCTCCACCGTGTACGTGCCCGCGGGCCACGAGCTGAGCGCCGAGTCGCTGCGCCTGCCCTGGGGTGACGACGGCGGGCCGTGGGTGGTGGGGGAGCTGGCGCGCTGGCAGGGCTCGCGCGTGCCGGGCCGGCTGATTGCCAGCGCGAAGAGCTGGCTGTGCCACCCGGGTGTGGACCGCTCCGCGCCCATCCTCCCGTGGGGCGCGCCGGCCGACGTGGCGAAGCTGTCCCCCGTGGACGCCAGCGCACTGCTGCTCACGCACCTGGCTCGCGCTTGGGACTTCGCGCACCCGGACGCGCCGCTGTCGCGGCAGGAGGTGGTGATTACGGTCCCCGCCTCGTTCGACGAGGCCGCGCGCGCGCTCACGGTGAGCGCGGCTCGCAAGGCGGGGCTGGAGAAGTTCACGTTGTTGGAGGAGCCCCAGGCGGCCTTCTACGACTACACCGCGCGCCACCGCTCGGACCTGGAGCAGACGCTCTCCCACGTCCGGCTGGTGCTGGTGGTGGACGTGGGCGGCGGCACCACGGACTTCACGCTGGTGCACGCGGGCGTGTCGCCCGAGGGCCCCATGCTGCGGCGACTCGCCGTGGGCGACCACCTGATGCTGGGTGGCGACAACATGGACGCGGCGCTGGCCCGGCGGGTGGAGGAGAAGCTCTTTTCGGACGGGCGGCGGCTGTCCGCCACGCAGTGGACGCAGGCCATCCAGGCCGCGCGCACCGCGAAGGAGGCGCTGCTCGGCAAGGCGCCTCCGGAGAAGTACGGCGTGTCGCTAGTAGGCGAGGGCAGCCGGCTGTTGGGTGGAACGCTGTCCTCGGAGCTGTCTCGCGAGGAGGCCCACGCGCTGGTGCTGGATGGCTTCTTCCCGCGCACGCCGCCCACGGAGCGGCCTCGCCGGGCCGCGCGCATGGCGCTCCAGGAGCTGGGCCTGCCGTACGTGCAGGACGCGGCGGTGACGCGGCATCTGGCGGCGTTCCTCGCGCAGCACGCGGCGGCGGGCTTCGCGGCGCTGGGCGAGACGCCTGCCTTCGAAGGCGCCCTCCCCCGCCCCGACGCCATCCTGCTCAACGGCGGCGTCTTCAACTCGCCCTGGATTTCGGAGCGGCTGGTGGAGGCCGTCTCGGGGTGGTGGCCGGACGCGCCGCGCATCTCGCTGTTGCGCCACGAGTCGCTGGAGCTCGCGGTGGCGCGGGGCGCCGCGTACTACGGGCTGGTGCGGCGTGGGCATGGCCTGCGCATCGGCGGTGGCGCGGCGCGCGCGTACTACGTGGGGTTGCAGCGTCCCGCGGACAGCGCGGAGCAGCCCGCCCTGTGCCTCATCCCTCGCGGCTTCGAGGAGGGACAGAAGGTGGACCTGGGCGAGCGCCCCTTCACGCTCACCCTCGGCAGGCCCGTGCAGTTCCAGCTCTACTCGACGACGAGCGACCGCATCGACAAGCCCGGGGACCTGGTGCCCCTGGCGGAGGACCTGAAGCCGCTGCCGCCCATCCACACGCTGCTCAAGGGGGCGTCGGGCAAGGTGGCGGAGGTGCCGGTGCACCTGCAGGCGGCGCTGACGGAGATTGGCACGCTGGAGCTGTACTGCGTCTCCGACGTCGCGGACGAGCGCTGGAGGTTGGAGTTCGAGCTGCGCGGCACGGGGGGCTCGCACGAGCTGACCGTCACCGAGTCCATGCCCGCGCGCTTCGTGGAGGCCAAGGACAACATCGAGCGCGTCTACGGGAACAAGCCGCTGCCGTTGGGGCCCAAGGACGTGAAGCAGTTGGGGCGGACGTTGGAGAAGGCGCTGGGGCCGCGCGAGACGTGGCGGGTGCCGGTGCTGCGCGAGATGTGGAGCACGCTGTACGCGGGCGCGAGCAAGCGCCGTCGCACCGAGGACCACGAGCGCGTCTTCTACAGCCTCACGGGCTTCACGCTGCGCCCGGGCTTCGGGTATCCGCTGGACGGCTGGCGCGCGGAGCAGACCTTCAGCCTGTTCGACGCGCTGGTGCAGCACCACACGGACAAGGCGGTGTGGACGGAGTTCTGGGTGATGTGGCGGCGCATCGCCGGTGGGCTGACGGAGGCGCAGCAGCAGAAGCTCTACGCGTACCTGCAGCCGCACCTGTCGAGGAAGGTGCCCCCGAACGCGCCCGCCGCCGGGAAGCTCAAGGGCATCCAGCCCGAGGGGTTGGAGGAGATGGTGCGCACGGCCGCCTCGCTCGAGCACCTGTCGCCCGGGGACAAGGCAGAGGTGGGCCGGTGGATCGCCGAGCGGCTGAAGGCCGAGGCGAAGTCCGGTGGCCCGTGGGCGTGGTCCCTGGGACGGCTGGGCGCGCGGGTGCCGCTCTACGGCAGCAGCCACAAGGTCGTGGACGTGGAGACGGCCGAGGCGTGGCTGACGCTCCTGCTGGAGCTGGACCTGCGCAAGATCGACGGTGCGCCGTTCGCGGCGGCGCAGCTCGCGCGGCTCACCGGAGACAGGACGCGGGACGTGGACCCGGGCTTGCGCGAGCGCGCGGCCCAGGCGCTCGTCGCGGCCAAGGCGTCCGAGACGTGGGTGCGCATGGTGCGTGAAGTCGTCGCGCTGGAGGCGGCGGACGAGGCGCGCGCGCTCGGCGACACGCTGCCCGCGGGACTCCGACTGTCCTGAGCGGCGAGGTGGCTCCACGGGCACCGAGCCCCGTGCGAGCCGAAAGGACTCCCTCACGGGTCGGTGCGGGGCACGCGACCTCGTGGGAGTCCTCGCTGGAGCCTCGACGGGGCGATCAGCCCCGGATGTCCGGGAGCACGTCGGACGAGGCGGGCTCGGCGACGGCCTTGGGCGCGGCGCGCTCGACGACCTGGAGCACCGGCGTCGGCTCCGAAGGCGCGGCGGCCTCACCCTTGCCCGCCTTGGGCTTCTTGGTCCCCGCGCCCGAGCGGCACGTGCGGCACCAGGGCTGGTTCCGGATGGCACCGTCCGCCATCTTCCGCAGCCCGAACTGGGCCAGCGGCTTCAGCGTACGGCACTTGATGCACATCAACGAGATGAGGACCTCGTGACCATCCGCGTCGTAGACGGCGGACTTGCGCCGCTTGCGCGGCTGCGGCTGCCCCGGTTCACGCGGCTTCGCCTTCTCCGGCGGAGGCGTCATCATCGGGGTCACTTTGTAGAGCATGTCAGTCCCTCCCGCTCTCGGGGGCCCTCGCACGCAGTCCCTGATGGGGCCACCTCGGCACGGGCACTCGCGAGCCATAGAGTAAGGTGCCTTCCCTCCGTTGAAAACTGATCCCAGGCCGAAAATTCGGCCCGGGAGCGTTTTCATCGAAGTTTCCAAGGGTTGGACGGCTCCGTTCACTCCCAGCGGATCAACCCCCGGGCGAATTTTCAGCCCTGGCTCCCTCAACGCGAGGCGGTGGGACACGCCTCCGCGACACCGCTGTAGCGCACCCGCCCCAGAGCGGGCGTGGGCAGGACACCTCCATGGGAGCGGCCGTAGGCGATCAACGCCTCGCGCAGGTCCATTCCCTGGAACGGGGCCAGCTCCGCGCGCTCGGGAGGCAGCGGCCGCGTCACGCCCTCCACCCCGTCCCCACCCCGCGCGAGGAAGTCCGGCACCGCCACCCGGTAGCGCTTCTCGGCGACCAGGGGTTTTCCGCCCTCCAGCGTGACGGACAGGAGCCGCCCCGGCCCCGGGCAGCGCGCCAGCGTCAGCTCCAGCCCGGACACCGCGAACACCGCGCCCCGGTCCACGCCGTGCGCCAGCTTCAAGAGGAGCTCCAGCTCCGCGCCGGTGAGCGTCAGCACCGCCACCGTGTTGTCGAAGGGCAGCGCCTGGTAGACGTGGCCGAAGGACAGCACCCCACCCGGCAGGTCCGCGCGGATGCCACCGGGGTTCATCACCGCGGCGTCCGCGCCCACCGCCTCGCGCAGCGCGTCCGCGACGACGTTGCCCAGCGCCCCCTCCTCCGTGAAGCCCCGGACCAGCGGCGACGCACAGGACACACCCGCTTGCCGCCGCTGCGCCGCGTCCACCTGCGCCAGCGTGGGCGCGAGCAACGCCTCCACTTCGGAATCCGGGCGCACCTCGGCGCCCAGGAACCTCGCCGGCACCAGCTTCACCTCGGCGCGCTCGCGCAGCCGCCGGCCATCGCAGTCCCCATGGACCGCGTCCACCTGCGAGCACAGGAGAATCGCCGCCTGGATGCGGGTGAGCGACGGCTCCACGCGTCGGCGCACGGGGTCCACGAACAGCTCCACCACGCCCACCGAGCGCGCCAGCCCTGTCGTCTCGATGACGGGCACGCCGTGGATGAAGTGGCCCATCACCTGGTGCGTGTGCCCGGCGACCACCGCGTCCAGCGTGCCCGGAGGCAACTTGGCCAGCATGTCGACGATCTCCGCGTCGCCGCCGCGCTCACAGCTCGACGTGTCGCGCGGGTTCGACAGGTCCGGGCAGTGCCCGCCCGCGTGCGCCACCGCCACCACCACATCCGCGCCACGCGCGCGCAGGGAGCGCGACGCCTCCAGCGCCGAGGACGCCAGGGGCAGGAAGCGCAGCGAGCCGACGTTGGCGGGGTTGGTGACGCTCGGCGTGGACTCCGTGGTGAGCCCCAGCACGCCCACGCGCACTCCCTTCACGGTGAGCAGGTGCGTGCCGTCGTTGCCGAGCCACGCGGGCGTCCTGCCCGTGGCCGCGTCGCGGAGATTGGCGGACAGCATGGGGAAGCGCGCCTGCTTCACCCGGGCCTTCAGCGCGCCGAGCGGATCCTCCCCCGGAGTCAACGCCATGGGCGAGGCGCCCACCGGGCCGTAGTCGAACTCGTGGTTGCCGATGGCCGCCGCGGTGAAGCCCAGGTGGTTGTAGACGTCCACCACCACGGCGCCCTCGGTGAGGTTGGAGGCCAGCGTCCCCTGGAAGAGGTCACCACCATCCAGCAGCAGCACGCCGCCCGGATTGTCCGCGCGCAGTCGGGCGACGTATGCGGCGAGGGTGGCCGCGCCGCCCTCCTCCACCACGCGCCCGTCGGAGAGCCGCGTGCGGTGCGGCTCCACGTTGCCATGGAAGTCGTTGAGGCCCACCAGGGTGAGCCGCACGGGCTCGGCCGAGGACGCGGCGGGCGTCGGGGTGGCGGGTGTGCCGGCGCAGGCGGCGGCACAGATCGCGAGCGCGACGAGGAAGGGGCGCGGTGAACGCATGAGCGTCCGCACTTCACCCCGCCGCGCGCCGTGATTCAACCGCGCTTCAGCGCTCGCGGCGACGACGCACCGACAGGCCCAGGGCCAGCAGCCCGAGCACCACGCTGCCAGGCACCGACGCGGTGGCGCACGAGCAACCCGACCCGTCGTCCGGCTCAGGGAAGCCACCCCCACCCGGGATGCCCGGTCCGGGCC